>DATATI010000036.1 GCA_036268875.1 Polyangia bacterium
TCCCTTGGCGGGTGGCAGATGCGCCTCGATGCGATCGCTGAACATCAGCAGGCCGACCTTGTCGTTGTTGCGCACCGCGGACAGCGCCAGCACGCAGGCCAGCTCGGCCGCCAGCTCGCGCTTGGTGGTGGCCACCGAACCGAAGTCTCCCGAGGCCGAGACGTCGACCAGCAGCCACACCACCAGCTCGCGCTCTTCGTGAAACTGCTTGACGAAGGGCCGCCCGGCGCGGGCGGTGACGTTCCAGTCGATGGTGCGCACTTCATCGCCCGGCACGTATTCGCGAACGCGGTCAAAGTCGATGCCGCGCCCACGAAAGACCGAGTGGTAACGACCGGCCAGCGTCTCGTCGACCAGGCGGCGGGTGCGGATCTCGATCTGGCGGACCTTCTCCATCACGCGCTGGATGCGCTGCCGCTCGGACGGCTCGGTCAAGCGACTTTCAGGTTTCATGGGTGCAACCTTTCTTTGTGCCCTGTTTGGTGCCACTCGTTGCGCCGCCATTAAGGAATGGGAACGTGGTCCAAGATGGTGCTCACCAGGCCGTCGGCGGTCAGCCGCTCGGCCTCTGCTTCGTAGGTGATGGCCACCCGGTGGCGAAGCACGTCGGGCGCGACTGTCTTCACGTCTTGCGGCGTGACATAACCGCGGCCGCGCAGAAACGCCCACGCCTTGGCCGCCAGCGTGATGCCGATGGTGGCGCGCGGCGAGGCGCCGTAGCGGATCATTCCGTCCAGCGAAAGTCCCAGCGCGCGCGGATCGCGCGTCGCCACCACCAGGCTGACGATGTACTGCTTGATCTTCTCGTCGAGATAGATGGCGTCGACCACTTGCCGGGCGGCCAGGATCTCTTCCGGCGAGGCCACCGGTCGCACGTCCAGCTGCGGGGTGCTGGTGGCCATCGCGTCCAGGATGCGCAGCTCCTCGTCGGGCGTCGGATAGCCGACGTTGACCTTCAGCAAGAAGCGATCGATCTGCGCTTCGGGCAGCGGGTAGGTGCCTTCCTGTTCGATCGGATTTTGGGTGGCCAGGACCAGGAACGGTGACGGCAAGGGGTGGGTGTGGTCGCCCAGCGTGACCTGTTTTTCCTGCATGGCCTCCAGCAGCGCGCTTTGCACCTTGGCCGGTGCGCGGTTGATCTCGTCGGCCAGGATGAAATTGGCGAAGATCGGGCCGCGCTTGGTTTCGAAGGTCCCGCGCTGCGGGTTGTAGATCAGCGTGCCGACGATGTCGGCCGGAAGCATGTCGGGCGTGAACTGGATCCGTTGAAACGTCCCGTCGATGGCGCCGGTCAACGTCTTCAAGGCCAGCGTCTTGGCCAGCCCGGGGACGCCTTCCAGAAGAACGTGGCCGCCGGCCAGCAACGCCACCAGCAGGCGATCGACCAGCGTGGTCTGACCGACGATGATCCGCGCCATCTCGTGGCGCACGGCCTGCACCCACTGGGCGTGCTCCTGAACTTGCCGCTCGACCGCTTCCAGCCGCGCGGGTGGGCTGCCTTGCGGCACACGCAGGCGGGTTTCCATGAACAATGGAACGGACGGCTTCGGCGGTCCGGGCAGTGAAGGCGAAAGCTGGCGATCGGGGATTGGCATGGTCTCTCTTCTCCTTGGCGGTTGCGAACGTGGAGACAGCATGCGCACCCTGGCTTTCAGACACCTTTCGCGATCATGTCATCGGTGTAATGTTTCAAGGCGCGCCGGTCGCCTAACCAAGCGGCGGGGAATTCCTTCACTGTTGTAATCACCCCGCAAGGTGGCGATCATCGACGGAGAACACAGTGCCAAACATGAAGCTGCCCACCCGACTGATCTCCTCTGTCACCACTGCCGCGCTGGTCGTCGCCCTGGCTGGGCTCACGCTGGCCGGGCAACCGGCGCTGCGGCCCGCCGATCTGCGCAGCACCGACGCCAACATCACCCGGCTGACCACGGAAATTTTGGGGCGATCGCAGTTCGCCCATCATCCTCTTGATGCCGACCTGGCCGGCCGGCTGCTCGATCGTTATATGGATGCGCTCGACGGAAGCCATTCGATCTTCCTGCAGTCGGACGTCGACGAATTTGCCGCCTATCGCGCGACGCTGGCCAGCGCCACCAAGGCGACCGGCGACACCAGCGCGGCGCGGGTGATCTTCGCGCGGTACTTACAACGTCTGCAGCAGCAGGCGGCCTACGTCGTTGATCTGCTGCGGACCACGAAGTTCGAGTTTTCAGGCCACGACGTCTACTCATATGATCGACAGCACGCGGCTCGCCCGCCCGATCTGGCCGCGGCTCAGGTGATCTGGCGGCAGCAGCTGCGGGCCGAATATCTGGAAGAAAAGCTTGGTGAGAAGACGCCGACGCCCGCTCAGATCGTGAGCACCTTGACCCGGCGGCGGCAGCAACAGGTGCGGACCATCAAGGCGTTCAACGACGACGAGGTGCTGGAGATCTACCTCGACGCTTTGGCCCACGTCTACGATCCACACTCGGACTATCTCGGGCACGAACAGATGGAGAGCCTGTCGATCGCGATGAACCTGTCGCTGTTCGGGATCGGCGCCTCGCTGGAGACCGTGGACGGCTATTGCAAGATCCGGGAGCTTATCCCGGGCGGGCCGGCCGCCCGCAGTGGGCTTTTGAAGGCCGGCGATCGCATCGTCGCCGTGGCGCAGGCCGATCAAGCGCCGGTCGACATCGTGAACATGCCTTTGTCGCGATCGGTCGAGCTGATGCGGGGGCCGAAGGGCTCGCGGGTGAAATTGACGGTGATCTCCGGCGACGACGCCCAGGCCGCCGCGCCGCGGACCGTGTCGTTGATCCGCGATCAGATCAACCTGGCCGACCAGGAGGCCAAGGCGCAGGTGATCGATCTGCCGACCCGAAAGGGGACCTCGGTGCGGCTGGGGGTGATCGATCTGCCGTCTTTTTATGCCGGCCGCACGCCGGCCGGTCCGCGCAGCGCCACGGTGGACGTGGCGCGGTTGCTTGCAAAGCTGAAGGCGGAGAATGTTCGTGGTGTGGTCATGGATCTGCGGCACAACGGCGGTGGCTCGCTGGATGAGGCGATCAGCCTGACCGGCCTTTTCATCCGCAAAGGCCCGGTGGTGCAGACGCGCGATCAAAGCGGCCGGGTGGACGTTGGTGTCGACGACGATGATCAGATCAACTATGACGGACCGCTGGTTCTGTTGACCAGCCGCCTCAGCGCGTCGGCCACGGAGATCTTGGCGGGCGCGCTGCAGGACTATGGGCGGGCCGTGGTGGTCGGCGATTCGTCGACGTTCGGCAAAGGGACTGTGCAAAGCGTCGTGGGCCTGGCCCCGTTGATGGATCGGGCCGGACTGCCGCACGGGTATGATCCCGGCGCGCTGAAGATCACCATCAGCAAATTTTATCGACCAAGCGGCGCGTCGACCCAGTTGCGCGGCGTGGTGTCCGACATCGTTCTGCCGTCGACCACCGACGTGCCGTCGATCAGCGAATCGTCCCTCAAGGATCCATTGCCGTGGGACGCGGTGCCGGCCGCCAATTATCAGCGCGTGAATCGGGTGCAACCTTATCTGGGCGTGCTCCGGGAAAACTCCGCCCGTCGGGTGAAGACCGATCGAGCCTTTGTTTCGCTGGCCGCAGACATTGATCAAGAGGCCAAGACCTGGGCCTCGAAATCGGTCTCGCTGAACGAAGAGCAGCGGCGCCGCGAGCAGACCGAGGCGAAGGCTCGACAGGTGGAGCGCGATCGGCAGGCGCAGGCAACTCAGGGCGATAAGCCAATCGTTCACGAAATCACTCTCGCCAACGTCGATTTGCCCGGCATGCCGCCGCCGGTGATCGCCAAGAGCCCCAAGGCGGCCGGCGAAAAGGCCGCCGCCGCTTCGGAAACGGGATCGGTGAGCGCCAGCGATCAGGCCATCCTGGCCGAGAGCCTTCGCATTCTGTCCGACTACGTCGATCTCTGGCGCCTGACACGGGTCTGACACAGCCGATGGGAAACATAGGGCTGAGCCAAGTCTTAGCGACTGGTCTTCCGCGATCGATCGCTGAACGTTCCGTGCGCGCCCTTGTCACCGGCAACCGGCTGCCAGAGAGTGTCCGGCTGATCGGCCGGACGGCGCGCGGCGCACCCGGCTAGAATCGAGCCGTGGAGGAAATCTTGCGGGCGTCGTGGCGCGACTCCTTGCGAGCATGGGCCCGAGCGCTGGCCCGGCTCGGCGACCGCGTCGCCCGGGACGATCCGGCCGCACCCGGGCAGTGGCTGGGGCGGCTCGTGGTGCTACGCCTGCTCGGGCTCGTCTACTTGATGGCGTTCTTGACGCTGGTCAACCAGGGACCTGCGCTGATCGGCACGCACGGACTTCTCCCGGCGACGTCATTCCTCGACCAGGTCGCGCGCCAGCTCGGCTCGCGCTGGGCGGGCTTCGCCGAGCTGCCGTCGGTCTTCTGGCTGGGCGCCGGCGATACCGCGCTGAGGGTGGTCGGCTGGGTGGGTGTCGTGCTGGCGCTGGCCCTGCTCGGCGGCTACGCCAATGCGCTCACGCTGGCCGTCCTGTGCGCACTGCAGATCTCGATCTCGAACGTCGGCCAGACCTTCTACGCGTTCGGTTGGGAGCTGCAGCTCTTCGAGACCGGCTTTCTCTGCATCTTCCTGTGTCCGCTGCTCGACGCGCGGCCGTTCGCGCGCCGCCCGCCGCCGGCCGCCGTCGTCTGGCTGCTGCGCTGGCTGGCGGCGCGGATCATGTGGGGCGCTGGGCTCATCAAGCTGCGGGGGGATTCCTGCTGGCGCGATCTCACCTGCCTCGACTTTCACTTCGAGACCCAGCCGATCCCGAACCCACTGTCGCGGTTCTTTCACCAGCTGCCGCACGGCGTTCATGCGGGCGGGGTGCTTTTCAACTACCTGGCCGAGTTGGTGGCGCCGTTCTTTGTGTTCGGCACGCGGCGCATGCGCCTCGCGGCGGGCGCCGTCATGGTGCTCCTGCAGATCGTCTTGATCGCCAGCGGCAACCTGGCGTTTCTGAACTGGCTCACGCTGGTGCCGATCCTCGCCTGCTTCGACGACGGCCTCTGGCAACGCCTGCTGCCGCGCCGGCTGGTGGCGCGGGCCGCGGCGGCCCGGCAGGCGGCGCGGCCGTCGTCGGCGCAAGGGGTGGTCGTCGCCGTCGCGACCGTTCTGGTGGTCTCGCTCAGCGTTCCGGTCGTGCTGAACCTGCTGTCGGGCTCGCAGGTCATGAACACCTCGTTCACCCGCCTCCCGTTCGTCAATACGTACGGCGCATTCGGCAGCGTCGGACGCGAGCGCCTTCAGCTGGTCTTCGAGGGCACCCGGGACGCGCGGCTCACGCCCGAGACGACGTGGTTCGCTTATCAGTTCAAATGCCAGCCGGGCGATCTGGCGCGCCGGCCCTGCTGGATGAGCCCCTACCATTACCGGCTCGACTGGTTGTTGTGGTTCGCCGCGATGGGCAGCCCGCGCGAGTACCCCTGGGTGCTCCACCTCGTGTCCAAGCTGCTCGACGCCGATCCGGTGACGCTCGCCCTCATGGGTCCCGATCCGTTCGGAGGCCGTCGGCCCCGTTCCGTCCGCGTCGATCTTTACCGCTATCGGTTCGCTCCTCGCGGGTCCGGCGATTGGTGGCTGCGCACACGCCTCGGTTCTTGGCTGCCGCCGCTCGACCGCGACGACCCGCGCCTGCGAGATCTCCTGGAGGCGCAAGGCTGGTCCAAGGACCAGTAGGGAGCCTGACCCGGTTACGGAATCGGCCACCCATGCTGCGATCACGCTTAGATTTCGACTGACATGAACGATCCAGAGGTGGTGGTGATTGGCTCCGGGCCGAACGGTCTTTGTGCCGCCAACGGTATGGCTCGCCGCGGATTTCGGGTGCTGGTGCTGGAAGCAAACCCGCGACGGGGCGGGGGCGCGCTGGGAACCGAGGAACTGACGCTGCCTGGGTTCCGTCACGACGTTGGGGCAGGGTTCTTTCCGTTCGCCACCAGCAGCCCGGCCCTCGTCGAGCTGGATTTGCCGGGCGCAGGGGTCGACTGGCGCCACGCCACCTACGAGAGCTGCCATCCAGCGCTTGACGGTAGCGTCGCCGTCATTGCGCGGGCCGGCGCGATCGAGACGTCGCCCTTCGGCAGCCCGCACGACGTCCAGGCGTTCGCGGACCTCGCGCGGTTTTACGCCGGCATCGAACACGAACTGCTGGCGGTCCTGCTCGGCCCGTTTCCATCGCTGGGGCCGCTTTTGCGCTTGGGCCTCGGCAACCTGGTCAAGGTCGCCCGCCTGCTTGCCGGCAGCCCGCGGCGGCTCGCGTCTCGCCTGTTCGAGAGCGAGGCGGCGCGGCGCGTGTTGCCTGGCCTCGGTCTGCACGTCGATGTGGGACCCGACGATACGCTGGGCGCGGCGCTCGGTTTTCTTCTCGCCCTGACCGCGACCACCGGGGGCTTCGCCGTCCCGGTTGGGGGCGCGCAACGGCTGGTCGAGGCCATGACGGCGAGACTCGCCGAGCACGGCGGGACGGTGCGCCTCGGCGCGCGCGTGGCCCGGATCATCGTTCGTGACAAGCGCGCCTGCGCCGTCCAGCTCGACGACGGCACCGAGATCGCAGCGCCCCGCGCGATACTGGCGGACACCTCGGCCGCGGCGCTGCTGCTGTCCATGCTCGATGCGCGCGAAGTCCCGTCGTGGGTGCGCTCCTTCATGACCCGGTTTCCGCAGGGGTGGGGCACGTTCAAAGTCGATTGGGCGCTCTCGGGCGAGGTTCCCTGGAAGGTCGAGGTCGCCAGCCAAAGCGCGGTGGTCCACGCGGGCGAGAGCATCGACGATCTAGTGCGTTTTACCAGCGAAGTCCGAGCGGGCCGGCTTCCCGAGCGGCCCTATCTGGTGATCGGGCAGCAGACGCTCGCCGATCCGAGCCGTGCGCCGCCGGGGAAACAGACACTTTACACATATACGCACGTGCCCTCGATCGTCGAAGGCGGGTGGGCCGACACGCGCGAGCGGTTCGCTGACGCGATCGAGCAGCGCATCGAGGGGTTGGCGCCTGGATTTCGTACGCGGATTCTGGGTCGGCACCTGATGGCACCACCGGACCTCGAAGCCAGCAACGTCAACCTGGTGGGCGGGGACCTGGGCGGCGGTTCGAATGCTTGGCACCGGCAGCTGTTGTTTCGGCCGCTGTTTCCGTACTTTCGTTACCGCATGCCGGTCGCGGGTCTTTACCTTTGCTCGAGCTATGCGCACCCGGGGGCAGGCGTTCACGGGATGTGCGGCGCCAACGCCGCAAGCGTGGCAGCGCGCGATGCGGAACGACGCCGCTGAATCCCTGCGCCTAATACGTCTCCCGCCGCGGCTTGGGCATCACGCTCAAGTCAGCGTGCCAGCACTGCGATCAGCGTGGCCGTCACCTCGGCATCGCTTTTTGCCACGAACCCGACCGGCACTTCCAATCGGACATCCTCCGGCTCGCCGCCGCAGCCGATCTGCCCCGTGTACGAACCCCGGTTCAGTTTGAGTTGGTAGTGGCAGGGGCCCACGTCGCCGTCGATCCCGGCCATCCTGATGGACAGCGCGACCTTTCGCTGTCCAAAGTGGCCGGCCACCCGCGTTCCCTCGGACGCCGGGAGCATATCGAGAGAGACCGCGTGGTCGCCGAGCAGGCCCGTGATCCGTGGCGTCGCGAGCCGGAGTTCGATCGACTCGGAGCCGAGGTGGCCTCGCAGCTCGCCGGGGAACGCGCGCAGAGCGATGCCGACGCCTGCCACGCCCTCACGCGAGACATCGAAGACGCGGACGTCATCACCGACCGCGAAGGTCAGGGTCCGACCCGGTTGCGCGGCGAGAATTCGATTCTCGACCGACGAGAGCGGCGCAGAGGCGAATGAGCGGACCTCCCGGCGCAGAGCGAAGAGGCACATGGCGGCCAAGGCGCTCATCACGACCGCCGCTCTCTTTGCATCCCTCGATCGCCAACCCTTCGGCGCCGACATGTTGCCGCCTTGTCCCACTCTCGAGAACGTGGGGCGTGCGGCGTGCGGCGGCAAGTGGTTGTTCCTGTCTGGCGGCTGCCTCCAGTCACACCGCATTTTTTCGCTGCCGGCCCGGGAGGAGGGCGACCGCGCTCAACGCGATTCCGGTCACCACCTCGTTCCACATCGTCGCGGAGCGGAAATGCATCAGATAAATTCCCGAACTGACCAACCATGCCCCGATGATGAGGTTCAGGTAGCGCACCTGCCGATCGAGGAGGCCCGACCCGGCAAAGATGGCCGCCAGCATGCCGCTGGCGATAGCGTTCGCTTTTTGGGCAGCCATATGGGGCCAGATGAAGGCCGAAACGATCAGCCACAGCCCGAGCAGGAAATTTACTATTCGGGGCACCATAGCCGTCACGTTCTTCGCGCCTCCCGTAACGCGTGCAGACCGACTCTCAAAGCATTCATCTTCCCCTCCCCCGATCCAAACGTACGGCGTTCTCCGACGAGGGGAAGGTGCTCTGACCGGCCGCGGCTACATGGGATCCTTGATGCCGCGGCGGAGCAGCCACCAATTGACGGGATAGGAGGTTGCGAAGCCCAGCAACATCCCGAGCTGCATCATGAACCAAAAGATCGGACTGGTTTTCGGTAGGTCGCGCTCGAAGATCACGAACCGCGCGATCGCCATCCAGCCGTACATCCCCGTCTGCCAGGCCAGCAGCGACAGCGTGTCCGCTTTCACCGCCCGCACCAGCGCCTGGCCGCGCGACAGATCGCTCATCGGCTTGATCGTGAAGTACTGAAACACGATGCCCAGGACGTACGCCGCGACAAAATCGTACGCCCAGGATCCAAAGAGGCGCTGCCCGAACACTGTCAGGGGCGCGAGCGCTGCGAACGATTCGGCCAGGAGATCTCCGAGCGTGCAGCCGCTGCCACAATGAGTGGTCGCTTTCCCGACGGCGACGACAAAAGACGGCGGCTGTCCCGCGTCCGGCGGATCGTGCGTCCGGGGGGCCCGTCCGAATCGAAAATATGCCCCTAGACCAAGCGGGCCCGCCCAGAGCGCCGTCAGCGGCCACACCGCATTCATGATGCGCATCTTCTGGTGCCGCCCCGCCACGAGATCAGCCGCGATCACGCCGGCGCTGATCACGCCCGCCGCCACCGCAACCCCGGAAACCATCGTCAGCGCCGCGGCCACGGTTCACCCCTGATACGCGGGCGCTCGTCCGACCCGATCTCGTCTCCTCATCGTTCCGAATGTGTTGCCCACCGCTCGCGACGACAAGCTCGCCCTGACCGCCATCGGTGTGCTCCGCCGTGCGGTTTGTGGCGGCGATCTCTTGCACTTGATACGGGCGGGCCCACGTTCTGGGAGAGGTGTCTTTCATCGGGCGCGAATGCCGCGCTCCGCACGATCGCTGTTGCCGACGACCCGTGAGGCGGGCCGGCTCGTTCGGAGTCACGGCCAGCGCGGCAGTGCTGATCATGGCCGTGGCCGCCTGCGCCTCTTCGCCCAAGCGAGCGGAGCCGGTGGTGCGCAAGCTGACCATCAATGGCAACTCGGCGCTGTCCGATCGCCAGATCGAAAAGAAGATTCTCACCACCAAGACGGGCTGGTGGCCTTTCGCCGAGAGGCGCTATTTCGATCCGGTGATCTGGGCGATTGATCTGCAGCGGATCAAGCGGCTTTACGGCAGCCACGGCTATTACCAGGCGGAGATCGAACACGATCGGGTGACGCCCCAGCCGCGCAACGGCGTGGCCCTGGAGGCGGACGTGCGCGAGGGCCAGCCGACGCGCATCGGCTCGCTGGAGGTGCAGGGTCTGCAGGCCCTGCCGGGGAGCGATCGCCGCGCGCTGCTGGCGGACTTGCCGCTGAAAGTGGGAGCGGTGTTCAACGAAGAGCAATGGGCTGCCGCCAAGCAATTGTTGCTGACCACGCTGCGCGACCGCGGCTACGCCACCGCCGACGTCGACGGCTCGGCGCTGATCGACGTGGGCACGCGGCAGGCGGCGTGCACGCTGCTGGTGACCTTGGGCGTGATCTACCGGTTCGGGAGCATCCGCGTCGACAACGGCCAGGGCGCCAGCATCCAGCCGTGGTGGATCTGGGAGCAGGTGCGCCTGGCCATTCCGGAGGGCGCGCTTTACTCGGAAGAATCCCTGACCGAGGCGCAACGTCGGATCTCGAACATGGGCGTCTTCGCCGCTGCCAAGGTGACGACCGCGCCGCCCGATCCCCAGACCGGCCGCATCGACGTCCTGGTCGAGACCCGCCAGGCGCCGCTGCACACGCTGAAGCTGGGCGCCGGTTTTCGCCTGGATCAAATTCGCAACGAGGGGCGCCTGATCGGCGAATGGACCAACCGGAATTTCCTCGGTGGCATGCGCCGGCTGACCATCCACGCCGAAGCGGGGTGGGCGTTCATCCCCAACACCTACGCGGTGGTCAGCGGCGATCAGAGCACCGCCCTGCGCAACGGTCCCATCGCGCGCCTGCGCCTCGAGTTTCAACAGCCGCGGTTTCTGGGCCGGCCCTCGCTGCGCGAGAGCAGCACCATCGAAGGGGCGCGCACGCTGGAACAGACGTACAACGATCTCGGCGGGCACCTGGCCAACGGCGTGATCTGGCAGCCGCGGGCGTCATTGTCGATCTATCCGTCGCACCACCTGCAAGGCGACGAGCTCAATGGCCCGCCCGGCTCGGGCGTGCTGACGGCGCCGCTGACGCTGGGTTGCCACGCCACCGGTAGCAGCTGCTTCGTCTGGCTGTCGTATCTGGAGGAAGTCATCACCTGGGATCGCCGCGACAACGTGCTAGAGCCGCACAGAGGCTTTTACGGTAGCCTGGAGCTGCAGCAGGGCGGCGGCCCGTTGCAA
Source organism: Polyangia bacterium (assembly GCA_036268875.1). Lineage (GTDB taxonomy): Bacteria > Myxococcota_A > Polyangia > Fen-1088 > Fen-1088 > DATKEU01. Next base: position 10,851 of record DATATI010000036.1, read on the forward strand.
GGCGACTTCGACTATTTCCGCGTGCTGCCCGACGTGCGCGGCTACTTCAGCGTCGGCGAGGACGCGGCGCTGACCTTCGCCGCCCGCCTCAAGGTCGGCGAGCTGATCCCGTCGTCGGGAAATCCCGACGACAGCGCGGTGGTGACGCGATTTTACGGCGGCGGTGCACAGTCGATGCGCGGGTTCAACGACCGGCGGCTTTCGCCTTTGCTGGTCTCGCAGCTGCCGGCGACGCTGAGCAATCCCAACCCGCCGATCGTGACGCTGCCCATCGGGGGCAACGGCCTCATCGACGGCAGCGGCGAGATCCGCTACGCGCTGACGTCGAACCTGATCCTGGCGGCTTTCACCGACTTCGGTCAGGTGACGCAGGGACGGGTTCACCCCAGTGACTTTGCCCACGTGCTGGTGGCGGTCGGCTTCGGCCTGCGTTACCTGACGCCGGTGGGTCCGGTGCGCATCGACTTCGCCCGGCGCCTGCAGCTGGGACGGCCGCCGCCGCTGTTCGCCGTCGACGCCACCGGCAAGATCGTTGCCCAGGATTACAAGGTGGACGACAGCTGCTTTGGCCTGGGCGGATCAGGCGGCGACGGCAAGGTCACCGACAACCTGTGTGTCCTGCACATCTCGATCGGGGAGGCGTTTTGAAGCGCGCGGGGCGCATCGCAATCGAAGTGCTGATGACGCTGGTGGCGACCGTCGCGCTGGTGGTCGGCGCCACCATGACCATCCTGCGCACTGAGTGGGGCGGCGATCTCGCGCGCCGGCTGGCGCTGCCGCGAATCAACGCCGCCATCGCCGGCCGGCTGGAGATCCGCCGCTTCCGTTTCGGCGGCGACCACCTGACGATCGACGACCTTGAGCTGCGCGGCCCCGATCAAGAGCGGGTGGCGGGCGTGCGCCGGATCGAGGTGGCGTTTTCCCCGTGGTCGCTGCTGCGCGGTCGTGTCGACCTTCGCCGCGTCGATGTCGACGGTCCGTCGCTGTTTCTGCGCCAGGACGAATACGGCCTGAACCTGACCCGCGCGCTTTCGCCGCGCCGGCCGCGTCCGTCGGCGCCGGCGGCCCGGGCGGAAAAAAAGCCGGCATCTGCTGGCGGGTTGCGCGTGGACCTGGCGGCGCTGCGGCTGTCCGACGGCCTGGTCCAATTTCAGTCCGCGGGATCGGGCGCGCCGCGGACGGTGCGGGTGGAGAATCTGTCGATCACCGGCCATACCCATTACCAGGCCGGGCCGCCGGATTTTTCGCTGGCCGTGCAATTGAACGGCGCCGCCCTGTCACCGCTGGCGGCGCCGATCTCCCTGCGCGCCAGCGGCGACGGTCACGGCGATCGGCGCGCGCTGTCGCTGACGGCGACGGTGGGCGACGCCAGCGTCGAGGCCGCCCTGCGAACGGGTGACGGCGCCCGCGCCGGCCTGCGCTTGTCGCGCGCGCACCTGACGCCGGCGTTGGTGCGGGCGCTGGCGCCGGCGCTGCGGTTGCGCGTGCCGATCGATGTGGCCGCCGACGGCCAGCGAGACGGATCGGGGATCAGCTTTACCGCCACGATCGACAGCGTGGCCGGGTCGCTGGCCGCGCGGGGCGCCGCCCACCTCGCGACTGCCGAGGTGCGCCCGCTCGGCGTGACCATCAAGAATCTGGATCTGGGGCGCCTCTTCGAGGGCCTGCCGCGGTCGGCGCTGTCGCTGAACGCGCAGGCCGACGGCGGCGGGAAGAACCGGCGCGCGCTGACCGGCGCGCTGTCCGTCACCATGCCGGCGGGAACGCTGGGTGGCGCCGTCGTGGGACCGCTGGCGCTCCGGGTGAACGCCGACCGCGGCCATTATCAGCTGACCGAGCTGCGCGCGTCGCTGCCGGGCCTTGTGCTGACCGGGCAGGGCCAGGCCGGGCCCGAGCGCCTGGATCTGCACGTCGGGATCGCGGCGACGAATCTGCGGCGGGCCAGCCGGACGGCAGCGGGCTTCGAAGCCGCGCGCCTGCCGCCCGTCGCCGGGGTGGGGCAGGTCTCGCTGTCGCTGTTCGGAACTGTGGACGCTCCGGGCGTCGAGGCGCGCGCGCTTTTTCCGCGTTTGTCGGTGGGCGGCGATCGTCTGGACGCGCTTTCGCTGTTTGCCCGCGTTCCCGATCTGCACGCGCCCCAGAGCGCCAGCGGCCGCCTGACGGTGGCCCGCGCGAAAATTAACGGGCGGACCTGGCAAAGACTGGCCGTCAATCTTCAAACCGCGGGCCGGCGCCTGGCCCTCGACGCCCAGGCCGGCGGCGTCACGCCGCTGTCGTTGGCCGCCGCCGGCACCTGGGGCGCCGATCGGCGATCGGTGGCTATCGATCGTTTCGACCTGCACTATCCGACGGTGCGCTGGCGCCTGAACGGGGCCGCGCGGGTGGCCTTCGGTGGCGATCGGCTGGCGGTCGAAGGATGGGACCTGCGCGCCGGCCCGCAGCGGATCGCGGCCGCCATGGACAAGCGCGGCGATCGCCTGCAGGCGACCCTCGCCCTTGAACACATCGATCTCGGGGCCATTCCGCGAACGCTGCTGCCGCCGCGGCTGGTGCTGGCCGGCCAGCTGGACGTGCACGCGCAGGTGGCCGGCACGCTGGAACGGCCGCGCGGGCAGGCGACGATCAGTTTGGTCGGCGGCCGGTTTGGCGACCATCGCGATCTGTCGCTTGATCTCGACGGACACTACGGCGGCGGGCGCGCCCGTGGGCGCGTCGCCGCCCAGGGCTTGGGAACGTCGGTGCGCGCCCGCTTCGATCTGCCGACGGCCTGGCCGCTCGATGGCAAGCGCGGGCCGGTCGAGCTGGAATTGACCATGCCCGCCACCAATCTGTCGCCGTTGCTGATGGCGTTGCGACTGCCTGTGGCGCGGCGGTTGTCCGGCAAGGTCGCGCTGTCGTTGCAGCTGCACGGGACCTTTGCGGCACCCACTCTGCGCCTTGACGCCTGGTCACAGGCGCTGGTCGTCGACGGTCAGATGATCGGCGATGTCTCGCTGCGCCTGGCCGGCGATGCGGCGATGCCGCTGTCGATGGCCCTCGAGGTCCGCGCGCCCGAAGGCGCCGACCAAAAGGGGCTGATCTCCGCAGCCGTGGGCGCACCGCTGGTCTGCGCGGGCGTCTTCAACCTGCGCACCGGGCTATCGCTGGCCGCGCTGTTGCGGGGTCCGCCCAGCGCGCCTGCGCTGATGCGCACCCACTTCGATGTCAGCGGCGATCTGCGCGGGCTGCCTCTGTCGGTGCTGGGCCGCCTGGCGCGATCGTCGGCTTTTTCGAACGGCACAGCGTCACTGCGTCTGTCAGGCGAAGGGACGGCGCTGGCGCCCACCGGCGCGTTGAACGTGCAGGTGGCAGGCGCGACCGGTCCGCGCTTTCCGCTCACCGACGGGCGGTTGGACGTTGCCTTCGGTCCACGCGACACACGAGTGGCGGCGCAGATCACCCGGCGGCGGCACGTGATCGCCTCGACCAGCGCGATCCTGGGCCTGGCATCGCGCCAACTTTCGGATCGGGCGGCGCTGGCGCGGGCGCCGCTGACGGTGCGGGCGGCGCTGGGACCGCTGCAGCTTCGCCGGCAAGACGTGCCTGTGGCGGCAGCGCTGGGGATGCCCGAAATGCTGTCGACGGTCGCGCAGGCGGTGCTGTCGATCGACGGCACGCTGGCGGATCCGCGGCTGACCGTCAACGCCACGCTGACCGGCGCCCGCCTGGGGACGAAGGCCCTCGGCCAAGCGCAGGCGCGGGTCACTTATGTTTCCCGTCGGCTGCAAGCGGACGCGCAATTTCAGGCGGTCAACGGCGGCGCTCTGCACCTGGCGGCGGCCAGCACGCCGGATCTCGGTTTTCCCCAGCTGCTGCACGCCGGCGCCACCGTCGGGAAATTGCCGCTGGACGTGACCATCCAATCGCAGCGCTTCGATCTCGACTGGCTGTCCGGGTTCAGCCAGCAGGTGCGGCGGGTGGGCGGCGCGCTGTCGGCCGACATCACGGCCCGCGGCACCCTCGCCGCGCCGGCGGTGAGCGGGCAGCTTGAATGGACGGACGGCGCGCTGGCGCTGACCGGCCTTGGCGATTATCGCAACGTTCACTTGAAGGCGCACGGCAACCAGCGCGCCGTGTGGCTGGACGAACTGCGCCTGGAAAGCGGCGAGGGCAACGCGCGCCTGACCGGCAGCGCGGCGGTCTCGGCGGCGCAGCGGTACGACATCAAATCGTCGATGACGTTGCGGCGCTTTCCTGTGTACGGCCAGGGCCAGCCGCTGGCGTTCGTGTCTCTGGACGCCAACCTTTCTGGAGCGGCGGCGGCGGACGGGGCCAGGGCCCGCGTGACCATCTCCGATGCTCACGTCGACCTCACCGACGCCAAGCAGAAAAAGCTGCAGCCCTTGGATCGCCCGCCGAACGTGGTGATGGTGAAAGGCGGCGAACCAATCAATCGTGCGGAAGCGGTCAAACTGGCGGCGTTGAGCGAGGCGCTGAGGGAGGCGGCAGCGCCCGCCTCCAGCGGCACTGTCGGCGCGCGGGCGGCGCCCACGCCGGTGCCGTTCAAAGCGCACGTCACGATCGATGCTCCGCGCAACCTGTGGGTGAACGGCAAGGATGCGGCGCTGGAGCTGGGCCTCGGCCCCGACTTTCACGTCGAGGCGGACGGACAGCCGCGCATCTACGGCCGGGTCGCGGTGCGCCGCGGTCGCATCGACATCCTGGGGCGGCGTTTTGATCTGCAGGCGGGATCAACGGTGCAGTTCATCGGACCGCCGTCGGCGCCGCGCGTGGACGTCAGCGCGAAGTACTTCAACGAGACCGAGAACGTCACCGTCAACCTGGCCGCCAAGGGGACCATCGATCACCTGGCGATCACCGTCTCGTCGCCAGATCGGCCCGATCTCACCGAGGGGCAGCTCTACACCCTGATCGTCACCGGGCGCTTGCAGCTGGGCGGCAACTCGGCGGGATCGGTGTCGGCATCGTCAGAGGCGGCGTCGCTGGTGGGCGGCCTGGTGGCGTCGCAGCTACAAAAGACCTTGGCCAAGCGCTTGCCCCTCGACGTGTTGACCTTGCAGGCCGGCGAGGGCCTGTCGGGATCGCGTCTGGAGGCGGGCACGTACCTGACCAGCAAGCTTTACGCCGGCTATGTCGGCCGGGTGGGCGCCAACCCGGCGTTGCTGCAAAATCGCAACGCCGTCCACCTGGAATATCAGCTGAGCCGGCGCTGGAGCTTCGACGGAGAATACGGCGACGTCGGCACCGGCACCGCGGACCTTTTGTGGACCAAGAATTATTGAAGCCACCGCCCCGGCAGAGGGTTGCCGCTGCGGCCGGCGCGAAATGGCGGATCGTTGAAGCTGGGGCCCGCCCGCTTGTGGTCGCGGGCGACGAGCGGCGCGGGTCGGTGCCGGTCACTCTCGTGCCTTCTTGCCATGGTGGACTTCCGTTGCGCGTGAAGCCGCAAGCCTTATAGATAATAGAGAGGGAATTGCTATGGCGCCTCGTTCGATCAATGCGTTGCTGGGGATCTGGTTATTCTTGACGGCTTTCCTGTGGCCGCACAGCCGAGCTCAACTGCTGAATGCCTGGCTCAGTGGAGTTCTTGCCCTGGTGTTTGCTTTGACGGCTCTGGACCTTGCTCCACGTGCCCGTTATCTCAATGTCGGGCTTGGAATCTGGCTGATTGGTTCAGCGGTATTTTTGCCCAACACGAATCCCACGACGCTTGTTAACCACGTCGTCATTGGGATCGCCTTGGCCTGTATCGCATTGCTGCGCGGGTTTCGTCAGACAACACCGCGGACGCATTGACCGCCAAGAAGGCTTCTTTGGGGTTGGGCGGCGTGTGCGCGGGCTGCAATGTGGTTAATTGGGCACCGGCACCGGCGACAGTGATGCCACCTTCGCTCGTCAATGTCACTGAACGCTACTTTACGTCTTACGCTGGGTCTGGTCCCTCCCGCGGGCCGCCTTAAGTTTGCGACGAGGGCGATCATGGGTTGCAAAAACGGCGTGCCATTGCTGGTTTGTGCTTTTGGGATTTACATCGCTTTCCTGAACATCGCCTGTCGAACCAGCCTTGACCGGCAGATGGTAGCGGAGACCTTCGTGCGCAACGCCCGCCAGCTTTCCCTCACGACTACGCAGCACGATGAGATCGACGCCATGTCAGCCGAACTGGACAAAAGCCAGTCGCAACTGATAGACGCCCTCGAAGCGCTCAAGGACGAGCTTGTCCATGGCGTCAAGACCGGCCACCTCGCCGCTGATCGGGTGCGCGCAGATGAGGCTGCCATCGACGCCTCGCTGCGCGCACGCCATGACATAGAAGCGGACGTGCTCAACGATCTACACGCAATGCTGGACGTTGGTCGGCGGCAGGCCCTCGCCGACTGGGTGGCGGCGACCGGCCAGCCGCAGCCCGACGGGCTGGGCGGCGATGAGTGGGTCTGGACTCCGCCATCGCTATATCATCTCAGCGGAGCGCTGTCCCTCGACGATCGCCAGCGAGAAAAGGTGGCGGCGCTGCTGGCGAAGAATACTGGCGCGGCGTCGAACGCGCGGACCGCTCGCCGCGCCCTGCTGACGGCGTTCGCCAGCACCCAGTTCGACGCCCACGCGGCGCTGAGGTTCGAGGCGCCCGATCTCGGCACCGTCCTGCGGGCGCGGGTGGCCCTGCTGGCGCAGCTCTTGCCGCTGCTTCGGCCCGACCAGAGAGGCAAGCTGGCGGCTCTTATTGAGCGCTTGACTCATAACGATCGAACACCCGCCGCCGAGGGCTCTCCCGCACTGCTATGAGCACCCCCGTCCAATGAGCTGACTCCGATCCGCCCGTCAGCGCGGCCGATCATGCCGCCTTTCCGCTCCGGCAAGTGCCAGGCTACCTCCCAGGCACACCGTCGGCATCACTGACGTCCTCATCCTCCCGACGAAACGTCCCACTTTCGGACGACTGTCCTTTTTCTCAATGGGCTCCGCCCGACACTGATTCAGGGCGAGCGCTGACGCCGCTGCCGGGTTGACTGCCGCCGACGGGCTGGTTGGCGTCCCGAACTAGAATCGCTTTCCGTTCCTCGTACTCTGCGGTGGTGATCTCACCTGCGGCGTAACGCCGGCGCAGGATCGACAAAGGATCCGAGTAATAGCGGACGCGACCGCGCGGGATCGGCGTCAACGTGACGAAGAAAACGGCAATCAGGACCACCCAGACCAACCACCAGATAGCGTTCATCCCCCAAAAAGACCAGTAAAGCATCGGTGCCTCCTCCCACCCGACAACATGGGCAGCGCGACCGCCGGTCGCAATCGGCCGACTCGGCGCGGGGCCATCAACAGGGTCAATTGTGTATGAGGATTGGACGGCGGGAGGTCCATCTGATCACTGCCGAATCGCCGTCTTCGGCCAGTCGCACAGGACGACGCTGCTCTCGGCCGGACCCGGGTGGAGCTGGTCGAGGCGGTCTCTGTGACCATAACCTGCAGACGCGGGTTCGCTCCGGGGGGCAAAGAGATCGCCATGGTGGACATTCCGCTGCGCGTGAATCGGTGATCGAGAAAACTGCGGGAGGCAGGCCTCAGTGCGCGCCCTGCGGCGCTCCTTTCGGCGGCCGCCGCGTCAGCAGCAGCAGGGGCACCATCGCCGCGGTGGCGAAACCCATCACGCGCAGCACGTCCAGGTAGGCCAGCGTCGTCGCCTGGGCCTGCAGCTGCCGGTAAAAGAGCGCCAGCGCGCCCCGCGTAGCATCCGCCGACGCCCCTCCCGCGTGCGCCAGGGCGCGCGCGATCTGCCCGAGCGTCGCGGTGACGGTGGGATCGGAGGCGACCGCATGTGCGGCCAGACGTTCCTGGTGAAACTGCGCCCGGCGGGCCACGAACGTGGTCACGAACGCGATGCCGATGTCGCCTCCCAGGTTGCGCGCCAGGTTCACCACCCCCGACACCGCATTGTTCTTCTCGGGAGGCACGCCCACGAACACCAGGTTGTTGATGGGGACGAACAGGAACGCCAGACCGGCCGACTGGTAGGCGCGCAGGCGCACGGCCGTGCCGAAGTCCATGGCCAGATTGATGTTCCGGGTCATGTGAAACAGCGACAGCGACAGCACTGCGAAGCCGAAGCCGATCAGCAGCCGGGTATCGACGCGGGAGACCAGCAGGCCCACCAGCGGCAGGAACATCATCACCACGAATCCACCGGGAGACAGCGCCATACCCGCCCGTTCAGCGGTGTACCCCATCAGGACCTGGAGGAACTGCGGCAGCAGTACCGTCGATCCGTACAGCGTGAGCCCCAGGATCAGCATCATGAAATTGGACGACGCGAAGTTGCGATCGCGGAACATGTGGACGTCCACGACCGGGGCCTTCTGCTTTCGTTCCCACAGCACGAACGAGATCAGGGCGACCGCCGCGGTGATGGAAAATCCCAGGATGAACGAAGACTCGAACCAGTTGTCCTCCTGCCCTTTGTCCAGCACCACCTCCAACGACCCGAGGCCGAGAGCGATCAGCCCCAGCCCGACGAAGTCGATGGGTCCAGAGCGCTCCTGGGCGGCGCGCACGTGGGGAGGATCGCTGACAAACCGCGACGAAAGCGCCAGCGACGCGGCCCCCACCGGCACGTTGATGAAGAAGATCCAGCGCCAGGAAGCGTGGTCGGTGATGTATCCGCCCAGGGTCGGCCCCACTGCCGGCGCCAGCACCACGGCCATTCCGTACACGGCGAAGGCCATCCCGCGTTTGTTGGCCGGGAACGTGTCGGCCAGGATGGCCTGCTCGCTGGGCGCCAGTCCGCCGCCACCGATCCCTTGCAGGACCCGGAATGCCACCAGCGCTCCCAACGACGGCGCCAAGCCGCACAGCAACGAGCTGGTCGCGAACAACGCCACGCACGTCATGTAGAAACGCTTGCGGCCAAAACGACTCGCGAACCAACCGCTGACCGGCAGCACCACCGCGTTCGACACCAGGTACGACGTCAGGACCCACGTGCTCTCGTTCTGGGTGACGGAGAGATTGCCCGCGATGTGAGGCAGCGATACGTTGGCGATGCTGGTGTCCAGCACCTCCATGAACGTCGCCAGCGTCACCACCAGGGCGACGGCCCATGGGTTGTGTCCTCCTGTCCAGCCCGTCGCCGCGTCTTCCTGCCGGGCGGCGCGCTGCCCGCCCGCCTCGTCGGTGCCGGCGGGGATCACGGTGCCACCCGCACCTTCGGCTCGACGGACATGCCCGGGCGAAGCTCGCCCAGTCCCGGTTGATCCGGATCGAACCGGATGCGAACCGGGATCCGCTGCACCACCTTGACGTAGTTGCCGCTGGCATTTTCGGGCGGCAGCAAGCTCATGCGCGAACCGGTGGCGCCGCCCAGGCTTTGCACGGAGCCGGTGAAGTCGCGATCCAGCGCGTCCACGTGGATCGATGCGTGCTGGCCCGGCTGCATGCGGCGCAGCTGCGTCTCTTCGAAGTTGGCCGTGACCCATGGCTCGTCGGTCTGGGCGATGGCCGCGATGACCTGGCCGGGCTGCACGCTATCGCCCACGTTCACCGCTTTGCGGGCCACGATGCCGGCGACCGGGGTCCGCATCTGAGCGTACGCAAGATTCAGCGCGGCCTGGCGCGCCTCGGCCTGGGCGCGCGCCAGATCGGCCTGCCGCGCCTGCACCGCCGCCTTGCTGGTGGTCAGCTGGCGGGGCGCGTTTCGGCGCACTTCCGACAGGTGGCTTTGGACCCCGGCGATCGACGCGCGCTGCTGGGCCACGCGCGCCCGCGCCGTTTCCACCGACTGCTGCGCCGCCTCGGCGGCCGCGGCGGTCGCCGCTGCGGCACTCTCGCGGCGATCGAGATCGGAGCGGGCCAAAGCGCCGCGCGCGAACAGCTGCCGGCCGCGCTCAAGATCCAGCGCGGCATTGTTGGCGTTGGCTTTTGCTTCGGCCAGCCGTGCCGTTGCCTGATCGGTTTCGGCACGCGACCCCGCCAGCGCCGCCTGCGCCGATTCAATACCGGCCGTGGCGTTGGTCAGCGCGGCGGCGTTGGTGGTCTGGGTGATCAGCACGGACGGATCTTCAACCGCCAGCTGAGCCGCCGCCTGCGCCACCGCCGCCTGCGCCCGTGTCTGCGCGACCTCCAAATCGGTGGGATCGATCTCGGCCAGACGATCGCCCGCCTGCACCCGCTGGTTCTCCACGATGAAAACGGCAGAGATGGTTCCAGCCACGCGCGGGCCGATATTGCTGATGTTCGCGTCAACCTGCGCGTCGTCCGTGCTCTCGAAACGGCGGCGGTATAGATAGTAAACAACGATCCCGATGACGATACAGGCGACAATGACGACCGCGCCCAAGCGGAAGGTCTTCCGCCACCCTCGACGGCGCCGGAGTGTCGCCGGGGCCGGTGCCGCCATCGGCCCTTGATCTGCTGACGATTCCGTCTCGACCATCCGCCCTCGCGTTCCTTGGCCCGCAAAAATACGCACTCAGCAGCGGGACGGGAGGTCTGAACGCTGATTCGAACAGATGCCCGACAAAGTCGCCATTGGTCGCCGACCATCGCCGGCGGCAACACGCCGGGCGGCCGGTGGCGGGCTCCGCGATTGCGGCTCAACAACACGCCCCTTGGACGGTGTCAACGCGGGTTCGGTCCAGGATGGATTTGCTGACAGAGACCGAGCTTCACGAGTTCAAGGATACTGATCGCATCGGCGCCTCGTCGAGGATGACCGCCACTCGGTGGTCCTGATCCCGCCGGAGCACGCGATCACACGGCTCTACACGCTGCCTTGCCGACGTCTTACGACGTTCAGCCGCTTTGAACACGAAAAAAAGGCCCGTAAGTCTTGCGACCTACGGGCCTTGCTGTAGCGGGGGCGTGATTTGAACACGCGGCCTTCGGGTTATGAGCCCGACGAGCTACCAGGCTGCTCCACCCCGCATCACTGCTGAAGTCGCGCGGAAAGTTGCCCCATCTCGGGACCGGCGTCAAGCGTCGCCGACGGAATTCGGAGACGGCGATGACCGCGCGCCGGCGCCGTGGCTAGACCGCGGGCGGCGGGGCGGCGGTGGCGGCGGCGCTGGCGGTGTACTTGGTGATCAACCGGCCGATGCGCGGCACGGCGGCTTCGACGTGCTTTTTCCCGGTCGGGCGCAGCTTTTCGTAGGCCTTTTTCAGGGTCGGGTTCCTGGCCCGGGCGGCGCGCTCGTCGCTGATGGCCAGCAGCGCTTCGGCGACCTCGCCGGCGCGGCTGTTCATCGACGGGCCGGTCGGTTCATTGCGAGCTTGAGCAGCGGCGTGAAACGGCTCCAGGCGCTTGACGAAATCGTCCAGCATGCTGTCGACGGCCTCGGCCACGAAGCCGGGCTTGACGGCCTTCACCAGCGCGAAGGCGCCCTTGACGGCCAGGCCCGTCAGGCCGCCCTTCGAATCAACTTCCTCTTCGATCAACTTCACGCAGTCGCCGACCACCACCTTGCGATTGCCAGGGACCAACAAGACTTCGCTCAACGTGCTCATGGCGGCGAATCTACACTAGTCCCGACGGGCGTGGTACTCGTGTCCCGGTATGGGCAGGGCGCAATCGGCAGGCACGGCGCTGGCGGTTTTGACCGGCCTCAACCTGCTCAATTACATCGATCGGTTCATCCCCTCGGCGGTGCTGCCGTCGATCATCGCCACGCTGCACATCAGGGACGGGCAGGCGGGCTCGCTGCAGACGCTGTTCATCCTGACCTATTCGGTGATCTCGCCGGCGGCGGGCTGGCTGGGCGATCGCCACCCGCGCTTTCGGCTGGCGGCGCTGGGCGTCTTCGTGTGGAGCGCGGCGACGTTCGGCTCCGGCCTGGCGCCCACCTTCGCGGCGTTGGTGCTGGCCCGATCGCTCATCGGCGTCGGCGAGGCCAGCTATTCGGTGGTCACCCCGTCGCTGCTCTCGGATTTTTATCCGCCCGATCGCCGGTCGCGCGTGCTGGCGATCTTCTACGCGGCCATCCCGGTCGGATCGGCGCTGGGTTACGTGCTGGGCGGGGCGATCGAATCGGTGTGGGGTTGGCGCTGGGCGTTCTTCGTGGCGGGCGCGCCGGGCGCGGTGCTGGCGGCGATCCTGCTGTTTCTGCGCGAGCCGCCGCGCGGGCAATTCGATCCGCCGGCCAAGAAGGAGCACCTGGACCAGGCCAGCCTGGCCCGTTCGCTGCGCGAGCTGCGCGCGCGTCCGAGCTACATCTTCAACACCATCGCCCAGACCATCTACACCTTCGCCATCGGTGGCCTGGCGGGCTGGATGCCCACCTACTTCGTGCGCGAGCGTCAGCTGCCACTCAAGACCGCGGACCTCACCTTCGGCGGCGTGCTGCTGCTGGCGGGTTTTGCCGGCACGCTGCTGGGCGGGCGCCTGGGCGATCGCATCGCCCGCAGCCGCCGCGACGGGTACTTCGTGATGTCGGGCGGGGCGCTGGTGCTGTCGCTGCCGTTCACGCTGCTGGCCGTGCTGTCGCCGGCGCCTGCTATCTTTTGGCCGGCGATGTTCGTGACGTTGTTGCTGTTGTTCTTGAACACCGGCCCGCTGAACGCGGCGATGGCCAACGTGCTGCCGGCGGATCTGCGCGGGTTCGGCTTCGCTGTTTACACGATGTCGATTCACCTGTTCGGCGACGCGGCTTCGCCGTGGCTGATTGGACTGGCGTCGGATCGGATGGGCCTCAAATGGCCCGTGCTGGTGACGGGCATGATGCTGGCGGTGGCGGGCGCGGTGTTGCTGATCGGCCGGCACTCGCTGGCGCGCGATCTGGAGGCGGTCGGTTGATCGACGCCGATTACCAGCGCGAGTTGGAAGCCGCCTGCGCCGTCGCCGGCGAAGCGGCGCAACTGGTGCTGCGCCACCGCGCCGCCGGCCTGGTCGTCGACAGCAAACCCGGCGACGAACCGGTGACCAACGCCGACCACGCCGCCAACACATTGATCGTCGACCACCTGCGGGCGACGTTCCCTGACGACGTCGTCTTGTCGGAAGAGATCCCCGACGATCGTTCGCGCCTGGGGCAAGCGCGCGTTTGGATGGTCGATCCCATCGACGGGACGCGCGACTTCATCTTGGGCGACACCGGGTTCGCGGTGATGATCGGTCTTTGCGTCGACGGTCGGCCGCACCTGGGCGTGGTGGTGCAGCCGACGGCGGAGAAGGTTTACGGCGGCGTGGTGGGGCGGGGCGCCTGGCTTTCCACCGGCGGCGGGGCGCGCCTGCCCATGCACACGTCGGCGCTGGCGCAGCCGCCGGGGATTCGCCTGGTGGCGTCCAAATCGCACCGCACGCCGCGGGTCGACGCGGTCAAGGCGGCGTTGCGCATCACCGACGAGATCAACATCGGCAGCGTGGGCCTGAAGATCGGCCTGGTCGCCGAGGCGACGCGCGATCTGTACGTCTACACCGGCGGCCGCACGAAAATCTGGGACACCTGCGGTCCGGAAGCGATCCTGGTGGCGGCCGGCGGTCGGGTCAGCGATCTCGACGGGCGCGCGCTGGCTTACGACGGCGAAGATCTTTACAACCGGCGCGGCATCGTCGCTTCGAACGGGCCGCTGCACGATCTGGTGATCGGCACCATCGCGCCCTTCGTGGCCAAGGCGAAAGCCGACTGAGCAAAAGCCGCCGACTGATCGCCTTGGATCGATTTTCCCCGTGGTTCGGCCGGCCCGTGCTAGTAGAGGCGGATGGCGAACCGGCAGCCGTCCGTTGCGCGAGTGAGGGTCTCGTTCGTTGTGGTCGCCTTCATCGTGACCGGCGTGGCCGCGTCTTTCGGTTGCGGCGGCGGCGGTGGTGGTGGCAGCGGCGGCGCGGGCGGCGGCGGTGCCACGGGCAGCGGCGGCAGCGCCAGCAGCAGCGGTGGCGCGATGGGCAGCGGCGGCAGCACCGGGTCGGGTGGTGGCACGGGCAGCGGCGGCGCGGGCACGGGCGGCGCGCCCGTCGTCGACGCGGGGGCGGGCGGCGCCACCAATAACGACGGGGCGATGGACAGCAGCGGCGGCAACGACGGCGGCGGCAAAAGCTGCGCGGGCAACGCCCTCTCTTTGTCGGCGAACGGCACCGGCATGGCCAGCGACTCTGCGCAGGCGCAGGTGGTGATCAACCTTTTGGCCGACACACCGACGGGCAATGCCAACCGCACGATCGAGTTCTGGGCGTACATCAAAACCAGCGACTGGGTCGGCGAGCGCAACCAGGTCTATTACACCGGCGGCGGCGCCGGCGCGAACCCGACCTTCGGTCTGGATTTCGGCACCAATCCCGTCACCGGCATGGCCACCAACCACGCCACGCTGGATCCTTTCACCAACGGAACCCTCAGCGTCGACAGCACCGATTATCTGGGAATCTCGTCGTCGGCCGCGCAGTGGGTGCACGTGGCGATGACCTGGGACGGCAGCAAGATGCGCGTCTACGTCAACGGCGCTCTGCACATCACTTCAACCGCCACCGGCATGTTGACCACCGGCAACGGGCCGCTGATCTTGGGCTGCAACCCCGGCAACATGAATTGCTTCAACGGTCTGTTCGACGAAGCGCGGGTGTGGAACGTGGCCCGCACCGACGCCGAGATCATGGCCAACTACAACAAAGCGCTGGTCGGCAACGAGACCGGCCTGGTCGGCTATTGGAAGTTCGACGAAGCGCCCGGCAGCGCCAGCGCCGCCGATGGCGTCACCAGCGCCGGCCACACCGCGCACAATGGAACATTGATGGCGGCCAGCGCCGGCCAGCGGCCGACGTTCGTCACCGCCAACCCGCCCGCGCCCGTCGTTTGTCCCTGATTTTTTTCGCCGTGGATCTCTGGGACGGCGCGCAGGGCGGTTCCCGTTTCCCAAATGATCCAATCATGGTGTTCTAAACGTCTAAGAGGTCGTGCGGCCCCACAATCGACCTCGCGGTGAACACATGAAGACGAATAAGAATCCGTTCGTGGTTGTTTCGTTTGCTCTCTCATTGTTGGCTACCGCCGGCGGTTGCGGATCGGGCGGCGGCAGCAACGGCGCCACCGGCAGCGGAGGCGGCGGCGGCAGCAACGGCGACGCCGCGACCAGCGGCACCGGCGGCTCTGCCAGCGGCAGCGGCGGCGCGACGACGGGCAGCGGCGGCAGCGGTGGTGCGGGCAGCGGCGGCAGCGGTGGTGCGGGCATGGGCGGCAGCGGTGGCGCCGGCATGGGCAGCGGTGGTGCGGGCATGGGCAGCGGTGGTGCGGGCATGGGCAGCGGTGGCGCCGGCATGGGCAGCGGTGGCGCCGGCATGGGCAGCGGTGGAACCACGATGGGCAGCGGCGGAACGCCCGGCACCGACGGTGGCACCGACGCGCCTGGATTGCCGCCGACCATGCGGCGGACCATCGCCCTCACCGACGGGTGGAAGTTCATCAAGATGGACGTCACGGGCGCGCAGGCCACCGCGTTCGACGACGGCGCGTGGACCGGCCTCTCGTTGCCGCACACCTGGAACAATATGGACGGCCAGGACGGCGGCAGCGATTACTACCGTGGCATCGGCTGGTACCGCACGCACGTCACCGTTCCTGCCGCCGAGGCCGGCCGCCGCCTGTACGTCGAGTTCGACGGCGCCAACATTCAAGCCACGGTCTACGTCAACGGCACCATGGCCGGCCAGCACAGCGGCGGCTTCGCGCGTTTTCGGTTCGACGTCACCGACAAGATCAAGACCGGCGCCGACAACGTCATCGCCGTGCAGGTCAGCAACGCCGCCGCGCTGTCGACCAACATCCCGCCGGTCACCGCCGACTTCACCTTCTTTGGTGGCCTGTACCGCCAGGCTCGGCTGGTCAGCGTCGATCCGGTCCACCTGGACCTGGACCACTTTGGATCGTCGGGGGTTCTGGGCACGCCCAGCAATGTGTCGAAGACCAGCGCAAACCTGGCGGTGCGCGCGTCGGTGACCAATGCCGGTACCGCCGCCGCCACCGCTTCGGTCACGGTCAAAGTGGTCGCCGCCGACGGCAGCACGACCCAGATGGGCACCGGCAACGCCACGGTGGCCGCGGGCGCCACCACCGACATCACCGTCAACCTGACTGTCGCCAACCCGCATTTGTGGGACGGATTGAAAGATCCCTACCTTTATCATCTGACGGTTGATCTGAAGAACGGCGAGCAGGCCGTCGACAGTGACGTCGAACCGCTGGGATTTCGTTACTTCGCCTTCAATGAAAACACCGGCTTTTCATTGAACGGCAACCACCTCGGTCTTTACGGCGTCAACAAACACCAGGATCGCCTGAACAAAGGCTGGGCGGTGTCATCCGCCGATCTGGACGAGGACATGGCCATCGTCCGCGATCTGGGGGCCACGGCGATGCGCCTGGCGCACTATCAACATGCGCAGCACTTTTATGATCTGTGTGATTCGAACGGCGTGATGGTGTGGGCGGAGGTGCCGGTGGTCAATTCGGTGACGGCGGGGACGGCGTTTTCGAACAACGCCCAGCAACAATTGACCGAGCTCATCCGCCAGAGCGCCAACCACCCGGCGATCATCATGTGGAGCATGAGCAACGAGGTGGTCGACGCCCCGCAGGTCAACCCTCTGATGACGGCGATGAACGCGCTGGCGCACAAGGAAGATCCCTCGCGCCCGACCACGCTGGCCACCAACTATGCCCCCGACGGTCCGATCACCAAGACCACCGACATGGAGGGCATCAACCGCTACTTCGGCTGGTACAACGGAACGTCGGATCAGTTCGCCGCCGACGCGGACAGCGCGCACCAGGTGGCGGGACGGCCGCTTGCCGTCAGCGAATACGGCGCTGGCGCCGGCATCACCATCCACACCGCCAACCCGGTCAACATGGATCACTCGGAGGAGTACCAGTGCCTGCTGCACGAGATCCACTGGAAGGCGATCAGCGCGCGCCCGTTCCTGTGGGGATCGTTCTTGTGGAACCTGTTCGACTTTGCCGTCGACACACGCGCCGAAGGCGACACGCCCGGGCGCAATGACAAGGGCCTGGTGACGTACGATCGCAAGACGAAGAAGGACGCCTTCTATTTCTACAAGGCCAACTGGTCGTCGGATCCGTTCGTCTACATCACCGAACGGCGCTGGGCCTCGCGGCCGGCGGGGACGTATCAGGTCAAGGTGTACAGCAACGGCACCGCCGCCAACCTGACCGTGAACGGCGCGGCGCAGGCGGCCAAGACGGCCACCGACCACATCTTCATCTGGACCGGCGTGACGCTGAAGGCGGGCGCCAACACGCTGGCCGCGATGGCCACCGTGAACGGCAAGATGGTCACCGACACCATCACCGTGACCGGCACGTAGCTGTCACACGATCGTTGCCGATTTTTCTCCAACCTTTGCCGGTAGCGTCGGCAATTGCCGTTACTCTCACGCCAACCAGAAAAGAGGGTGGCGGCATGTTCGATCTGGAAGGCGACGAGCAATCAGTTCCAACGACGGGGGAAGTCTCGGGGGCGTTTCGGGTGGCGGCCTTGGATCTGGGGTCGAACTCGTTTCATCTGGTGGTCGTGGCGGTGGCCAACGACGGCGCCATCGCGGTGGTTGAACGGACCAAGGACATGGTCCGGCTCGGCGAGTCGGTGTTCTTCGACGGGCGCCTCAATGTTGAAGCCTTTGATCGCGGCCTGGCTTCGCTGCATCGCCTGACCGCCGCCGCCCGTGCCCACGCGCCGGAGGTGATCCTGGCGGTGGCCACCAGCGCCATCCGCGAGGCAGAAAACGGCGCCGACTTTGTCGAGGCCGCCGAACGCCTGACCGGGGTTCCGATCCGGATTATCGATGGCATCGAAGAGGCGTGCGTGATTTACCACGGCGCCCGCCGCGCCTTGCCCGCCGCCAGCCAGCGCGTGGCGCTGTTCGACATCGGGGGTGGATCCACCGAGGCGGTTTTGGGAGACCAGCAGCACGCCTTCCTGTCCAGCTCGGTCAAGGTGGGCGTGCTGCGCTTGCGCGATCACTGGCTGCCGTCAGACCCGCCGTCGCCCAGCGATCTGGGCATGGTTTCGCAGTGGGTGCAGACGGTGATGACTCCGACCATCGATCGCTTTCGGGCCTCGGGTTTCGATCTGGTGGCGCTGACGTCCGGAACGGCGATGCAGCTGGGCCGGTTGGTCGGCCGGCGGCTGCCGCCGGTTGCCGGGACCGATCGCTTCAAGATCA
Organism: Polyangia bacterium; assembly: GCA_036268875.1. Lineage (GTDB taxonomy): Bacteria > Myxococcota_A > Polyangia > Fen-1088 > Fen-1088 > DATKEU01. The sequence continues at coordinate 29,008 of DATATI010000036.1, forward strand.
GCCTGGACGCGCTTTACGAGCTGGAGCGGCGCCTGGTGGCGCTGCCGGCGGTCGAGCGGGCGGCGATGCCCGGCCTGGACGAAGGCCGCGTCGACACCATCGTCCCGGGCGTGGTGATCGTGCGAACCATCCTCGAGCTGGCGGGCGTCTCGCACGCGCTGGTGTGCAACGCTGCCCTGCGCGAAGGCTTGATCGCCGAATATCTCAGCTATGGCCGCGGCGGCGCGGGCGCGGCGGCGACAAGGGAGCCCGAAGCGCATTTGCCGGGTGGCGAGGCCGTCGTCTAGGATGCAGTTCGTCCGCGCTTCGGCGGGGACGAACGATGAACCAAGCTTCCAAGCACCCCGGCGTTCGGTCGCCGGCGCGATCGCGACGCTGGCTCAAGGCGCTGGTGGCGCTGGGGGTGCTGGCTGTGGCGGCGGTGATGTTCGTGCGCACCATCCGCACCATGCTGTCGGAACCGTACACGTTGCCGGCCGCCGACCTGCGCGGCTGGACCCTGGCCTTCGCCGAGGGAACCGGGCCGACCGATCCGTATCTCGTCCTGCGCGGCCCGCCGGACATTGCCGTCACGCTGTCGCACCAGCTTTTCAAACGCTCGATGGAATCGCTCAGCACGCCGGCGGTGCCGGTGGTGCCGCTTTTGTTGCGCGGCGAGTTTGATCGCTCGTTCGCCGGGCACATGGCGCCTGACGCGCTGCTGGCCGCCGCTCGCAACGCCGGCCTGGGTGGCCGCCCGCTGGTGCCGCGCTGTCTGGCGTATCGGCGCAACAGCGTCGTCGGCTCCACCCGCCAGCTTTTCTACTTGCTGTTCGACATGCCTGCCTTCGCCCAGTTCCGCCACGTGCTGGCCGATCGCGCCGTCGGAGTCGGCGCCGTCGCCTACGATCCGCTGTCGCTGTCGCCGGCCCTGGTGATCGCCACCGCGCAATCCAACGCCGAAGACTGGTCCCCCCTCGCCGCCAATGAGACGGCAGACTGCAAAGCCCCCGTCACCGTCGAAGCGGGCCGGGCGGGCAATCCGTAGCTGATCAGCCGTCGCGCCAGCGTTTGGGCGTGGTCTTCAGCGTCGTGGCGCCGATGCGGTCGCACCATGATTCGAACCATGTGCGGGGCACGCCGCGGAATTCCAGATCGGCCAGCGACTGTGGCAGCGGCACGGTCTCGACCAAGGTGGCCAGGGTTCGGTACAGCAAGGCCTCCTCGCGGTGCTCGCTCAAGGTCGCGCCGAGTTGCAGGGCGCCGCGCGGTTTCACCGACCAGTTCGACGGGAACTCGGGGATGCGTTCCAGGTGTTCGTACGCGCCCAGCAACGCGCCGGCGCTGACCTCGCCGAAACCGGGCAGGCCCGGGATCCCGTCGGCGGTGTCGCCGGTGAGGGCCAGAAAGTCGGGGACGCTGCGCGGGCCGAAGCCACGGCGGCCGCGGAAGGCGGCCTCGTCGGTCAGCTTCTTTTGGCGGCGATCGATCTGCACCACGCGCTGGCCGATCAGGCATTGCCCCAGATCCTTGTCCGGCGTCAGGATGCGCACCTGTTCGACCTCACCGCGAAAGCGGCAGGCGGCGGAAGCCAGGGCGTCGTCGGCCTCGAACTCGCGCATCGACCACACGGTGACGCCCAGGGCGGCCACCGCCTCCTCGACGGCGTCGAACTGGGCGTGCAGCTCGGGCGGCACACCCTCGTCGCTTTTGTAGGCAGCAAACAGATCGTTGCGGAAGGAACGGATGGGGTTGTCGAACGCCACTGCGACATGGCTGACCGACTCTTCCTCTTCGTGCAGCAGCGACAGCAGGGACGACACCACGCCCACCGTCGCCTTGGCGTCCCAACCGCCCGGCGCGCGGTGATCCGGCCGCTGCGAATAGTGGGCGCGGTAAAGTTCGTACGTTCCGTCGACCAGGTGCAGGCGCACGGGTCGACTATAGCGGGATTGCCCGCCGCGACTACTTCAACGTTTCCAGCAGCGTCTTCAGATCCTCGGCGTGCTCTTCTTCCACGGCCAGGATCCCTTCCAGCATGCGGCGGGTGGTAGGATCGTCCTCGCCGACGTAACGGATCATCTCGGCGTACGAATCGATGGCCACGCGCTCGGCGACCAGATCTTCGCGCAGCATTTCCACCAGGTTTTCGCCTTCCACGTACTCCGAGTGGCTGCGCGCCAGCATTCCCTCGGGGCTGAGGTTGGGCGCGCCGCCGAGCTGGGTGATGCGCTCGGCGATCTGATCGGCGTGCTGCTGTTCTTCGCCGGCGTGGGCCAGGAATTCTTGCGCCACCGCCTGAGCGTGAATCCCACTGGCCATGAAATAGTGGCGTTTGTAGCGCAGGACGCAGACGATCTCCGTCGCCAGGGCCTCGTTCAAAAGCTTCACCACGATGTCGCGATCGGCGCGATAGCCCTCGGTCACGGCGCCGTTTTCGATGTGCTGGCGCGCGCGGCGCCGCAGTTCTTTCACGTCGGTCAGGAAAGTGCCGGTCTTATCTTTCGTCGGTGTGGTCATCTATTCCCCGCCTGTAAGTCGTCCGTGAGCCATGGTGCCACAGGAACATGGATCCGGTGAGGCCTGACGCAAGCCTTTTTCGACTTAGCCGGCGGACCGCAAGTCGGGGAGCGAATTCAGTCGAGATTGATTCGAACCATGGGCCGCGGTTGCGATGGCGTGGCGCAACCTTCCCTCGGTGATGATGCCCAGCACCAGCGCGCCCGCCGCGACCACCAGGAATGACGTCCGTCCCCGATCCATCATCCGCAGCGCCACCTGCGCGTCGGTGTCGGGGGCGACGCCCGCGCTGGACGACCGCATCCACTTCCACACCGGATCACCGTCGGGCGCGCCCGACCAGTCGTCCGTCCACAGAAGGCCGATGATGTGCATCCCCTCGGTGACCAGCAGGTGGCGGGTGCGCTTGAGCGCGGCGATCTGTCGCGCGCCCCTGATGTTGATGTGTGACGGCACCCGAACCATCGGGCTGTCCATCAATTGCACCACCGGCAATGCGGCAGCGGCCTTCGCCGACGGTGACGAATGACGTCCCAGCGCGGTCTCCAGTTCGCTTGTGAAAATGCGCATGCGCCAGAATGCTTCAAACCCCGTGCCAGTGAACCAACGCGGCGAAGTCCCGCACGATTCGCCGCCGACGCTGCATTGTTCGGTAATCCCGCTGTCACCGAACGGCACTGCGGTTACGAACCAGTAACACCGGCGACAGAGTTCGCGCGCGAACACCTTGACAGGCGACGCCTCCAAAATCAGGCTGCCAATTGCTCGTTCCCATGCGCGCCGCCGGCACCTTCACCATCACCAAGAACGCTCAGCCGCCCTATGACAGCGGCGAGGGCGTGCTGCTGGGCCGCGTGTCGATCACCAAACGCTTTGTCGGCGAGCTGGAAGGATCGTCGAGCGTCGAGATGTTGAACGCGCTGACGCCGGTGAAGGGCTCGGCCGGTTATGTGGCCCTCGAGCGCGTGTTCGGTACGCTGCACAGCCGGGTGGGTAGCTTTGTCCTGCAGCACAGCGGGACCATGAACCGCGGCCAGCCGGCGCTGTCGGTGACCGTGGTGCCGGATTCGGGAACCGCCGGTTTGAAAGGCATCGCTGGCGCCATGACCATCGAGATCGTCGACGGCCAGCATTTCTATGCGTTCGAATACACGCTGGACGCAGCGGTTTAGTCAACCGCCGCGTCGTTCCCAGACGTCCAGCGCGGCCACCCGATAGGCTTCGGCCAGGGTCGGGAAGTTGAAGGTGTTCTCGACGAAGAGATCGACGTCGGCGCCGCCCTCGCGTCCCAGCATGGCCATCTGCCCGACGTGGATCAGTTCGGTCGCGCCTTCGCCGACGATGTGCACGCCCAGCAATTTTTTCCCGCTCGGATCACAGACCAGCTTCAAAAGGCCGTCCTGGATGCCCGAGATCTGGCCGCGCGCCACCTCGTCAAAGCGCGCCTGTCCGATGATCGTCCCCGGTGTCCGCTTTTCGGCCTCGTCGGCGGACAGGCCGACGCTGGCCATCTCGGGGATGGTGTAGATGCCGATGGGGATCATCTCGCTCGGCAAGCCGGGGCCCAGGCCCAAGGCGTGGCGAGCGGCGCGCCGTCCTTGCTCCATCGCCGTGGCCGCCAGCGACGGCGGGCCGATGACGTCGCCGATGGCGTAGATGTGTGGCACGACGGTGCGGCAGTGTTCGTCGACGGCCAGCAGGCCGCGCTGGGTCGCCGCCAGCCCGGCGGCGGCCAGATCCAATCCGTCGACGGCGGCCACCCGGCCCAGCGCCACCAGCATCTTGTCGCTGCTGACGGTCTCGCCGTTGCCGAGGCGGGTGATGACCTGCGAGATTCCGTCCCACTCGACCGAGCCGATGGTCTGTCCGCCGAGATAACGGCCGCCGTTGTGTTCAAAGGCCTGCACGAATTTGCCGACCAGATCGGCGTCCATGAACGCCAGTGGGCGCGGTGTTCGATCGATCATCGTCACCCTGACGCCCAGGTGCGCGAAGATCGATGCGTACTCGCAGGCGATCACGCCGCCGCCCAGCACGGTCAGCGACTGCGGCAGATACAGCATCGAAAGGATCGAATCACTGTCCAAGACATTCTCGTGATCGACGGGGATCTCCGCCGGCGTGCGCGGGCGGGACCCGGTGGCGATCATGATCGTCTGGGCGGTGACGCGGCTGCGGCTGCCGTCGACTGAAAGAATCTCCACCGTGTCCGCGTTGACGAAGCGGCCGCGGCCGTACAGCCGATGAATCCCGTTGCGTTCCAGCTGGCGGCCGAGGTACGCGACGTTCGCCTTCACCACCTGGTCCAGGCGGGTCATCAGCGACGACACCTCCATGTCCGGACGCAGCTTGAAATCCAGCAGCTCGGCGCCGCGGCGCAGGCGCGCCAGCGACAGCGCGGTCTCGCGCAAGGTCTTGCTGGGGATGGTGCCGCGCTGAACACACATCCCGCCGACACCTTTTTCTTGCTCGACCACCGCCACCTTGCGGCCGGCCTTGCGCGCCTGGATGGCTGCTTTTTGTCCAGCCGGGCCGCTGCCGATCACCAGCACGTCGAAGGCGAGAGTGGTGACGTCATCGATCATACCGTCATGGCGTCGACGGTGCGGGCGACGCTTTCCTTCTTGGCCAGCAGGGCGTTGACGTCGTCGGGGTAAAGGTTGAGATCGGCGAAGACGGCGTGGTCGCGCACCGACGTCTCGTCGAAGGCGCCCGCCACGGTGAGGTGCGTGGCCAGCCGATCGGCCAGGAACGTCACCATGGCGTCGTGTTCGAAGCCAGCGGCGCGCCGGTAGTCCTGATAGTGGGTTATTGCCGCGCAAACCGGTTTCGGCAGCTCCCACTTGGCAGCGACCAGGGCGCCGACTTCCTGGTGGCCGTCGTCGAGGAGGGTGAACACCCGCGCCGGCGTCAAGGTCAGGCGCAGGGCCTTGGCGGCGTCGGTGGTCAGCTGCAACATCGCCGGCCGCCCGACCGCGTGCAAAAGTCCGCACAAAAATGCGCTTTCCACGTTGAAGCGCCGGGCGCGGGCGATCTCCTTGGCGAAGGCGCCCGAGGCCAGCGAGTGCCGCCAGAGCTGCTTTAAGACCGATTCATATCCGGGCACGCGGAAGACGCCGCTTTGCACGGAGGCGGCGAAGGCGATCTCCGCGACCACTTGCAAACCCAGACGCGCCACCGCTTGTTGCAGCGAAACGATCGGCATGCGCGGCATGTAGGCGGGCGAGTTGGCGATGCGCAGGACGTGACCGGCCAGGACCGCGTCGCGGTGGATCAGCGCCGACAAGCGCGGGGCGTCGGCGTCCGCGCTGCTGGCCAGGATGCTGACCTGGCTGGCCACCTGCGGGAGCATGGGCACCTCGAACGATCCGGCGGCCAACCGATCCGCCACGGCCGCGCGAATCTGGGCCGAGGGATCGTTGGCGTCGATGGCGGGGGCCGTGGCAACTGTAGGCATTTGTGCTGGGGCAGGCCCCCCCAGTTGTTCGGTCCCTCCCCGACAAACCTTTAGACGAACGCCGAGCCGGCGGTCGCGCGCGCCGCCGGGCTCACGGAAGCGCGACGAAGGTGACGGCGGCGGCCTGGCTCTTGGTGCTGGTCGGGCTGCCCACCGGCGTCAGCTTGCCGCTGGTCGCGTCGACGCTGAACACCGTCACCTGTGAACCGGCCTGGTTGGCGGTGACCAGGTATTTGCCGGTCGGATCAAATGAGAACTCGCGCACGTCGCTGGTGGCGGTTCGTTGCCAGGTGGCGCCGGTTGGTTTGCCGGTGGCATCAATCGAGAAGATCCCGATGCTGTTGTCCGATCGATTGGCGGCGTAAAGGAACTTGCCGCCAAAATCGATGTGGCCGCCGGCGCCGGCCTTGCCGCCGGCGTCCAGCGCGCTGACCACCTGCGGGTTGGCGATCTTTCCGCTGCTCGAATCGTAATCAAAATAAAAAATCTGGTCGGTGGCCTCGGTCAACACGTAAAGGTGTTTGACGGCGGCGTCGAAGGTCATGTGGCGCGGATCGGCGCCAAACATGACGGCGGCCGGGCTGTTGGCGGTCAGTTTTCCGGCGGCGAAGCTGAATTGAAGAATGCGCGGGCTGTCTTTGCCGGAATCACTCTTGCAAGCGGCCAGCAGGAATTTGCCGCTGGGATCGAACTGCACGTTGTGGGCGGAAGGGCAGCCGGGTTGACTGTCGCTGACCGCGCCCACGCTGCCGTCGCTGCTCAGGCCCAGCACGTCGACGCTGTCGCTGTCGTAATCGGCGGCGACGATCCATTTTCCGTCAGGCGAGATAGACATTTGCGCGGTGCCGGCCCCGCCGGTCTTCACGGTGTTCATCTTGGTCAGCGCGCCATTGGCGCCGACGCTGAAGGCGGTGATGGTGGCGGCGGTGGCCTCGTCGTCGACGTACAAGAACTTACCGGACGGCGACGCCACCGAGTACGTCGGGGCTGATCCCGCGGTGGCGCTGCCCATGGCGGTCAGCGCGCCGGTCCCAGTATCAAAATGATAGATGGCGATTCCCGAGTCGTTGTAGCCCGAGACGTAAAGGAACACGTTGTTGCTCACCACCGCGCCACCGGCGCCGCCACCGTTGCTGTCCGCGCTGCCGTCATTGGCGCTGGCACCACCGCCGCCGCCATCGGTGGGCGCGGCGCCGCCGCTGCCCATGACGTTGCCGCCGGTTCCGTTGCTGCCGCCGCTGGCGTCGGCACCGCCGCTGCCGGCGTCGGCCTTACCGCCGCTGCCGGTGGCCGAGCCGCCAGCGCCGCCCGAGCCGTTCGTTGACCCACCGCCGCTTGAGCAGGCGACGCCGGCCAGGAACAACACGATGAAAGGACAACAAACGCGGAGGGTTTTCATTTTTGTTTGTGTATTGCCAGTCTCGCTGGCTGCCGATCAAGGGGATATCGCGCGCAAATCTTCATCGGGCCGGTGGTCCCAGCGGGCGGACTGATTTGTCCCGACCACCGTGAAGGTTCGGGTTCAATGGCGCCATTAGTCTAGAAAAACCGAGTGGGTCCCGCTTCAGGGGCCGGTTCTGGGGCGGACGCATCGGGTCGGGGTCGTAAGACGGGTGGCCGATTGGTGAGGCTGACTTGTCCCCTTCGAATAACGCATAGGCTGGCTGCTCCCGGTTTTTCAAGGAAGGACCGCCATCATGAGAACAGGTGCGAACTTCAGCGCCGTCGCGGCGGCCTTGGTGCTGGCCGTCGGCTGCACCGGGAGCATCGGACAGTCAGGCGATCCGGGAACCGACAACGGCACGCCCGGTAGCGGCAACGGCACGGGGAACAACACCGGCAAGCCCGGCACCGGCACCGGCGTGGTCCCGGGAAATGCCGGCGATCCCACCGCGGCCGGGCCGATGCCGTTGCGCCGCATGACGCACGTCGAGTTCAACAACACCGTCCGCGACCTGCTCGGTGACGCCAGCAATCCGGCCAGCGCTTTCCCGCCCGATTACGATCCCGGGTTTCTGTATCCGCGGGCCCAGCTGGTGTCGCTGCAGGACGTCGACACGCTGAAGGACGCCGCATTGGCCCTGGGCAAAGGCGCCGAGAAGAACGCCGCCACGCTGGCCCCGTGCGCCGCTGGCACCTCGGAAGACACCTGCGCCCACACCTTCATCAATACCTTCGGTCTCAAGGCCTATCGCCGTCCGGTGGCCAGCGACGAGGCGGATCGCTTGTTCGCGCTCTACACCACTGCCCGAACGACGCTGGGTTTGACCTATGCCGGCGCCATCGGCGTGTTGGTGGAGGGGATCATCCAGACGCCAACGTTCCTTTACCACTGGGAGCTCGGCAACAACGCGCCCACCATGGAAGGCAAGGTGGCGCGCCTCAATCCGTACGAGGTGGCGTCGCGGCTTTCCTATTTCATTTACAACTCGCTGCCTGACCAGGCGCTGTTTGATGCGGCGGCGGCCAATCAGCTCAGCACGCCGGCCGATCTCGAGACCCAGGCCCGCCGCATGCTGGCCGATCCGAAGGGCGCCAGCACGGTGGCCAACTTCGTCGACGCGTGGCTGACCCTCAGCGACGTGCCCAATCGCCCGAAGGATCCGAACGTCTATCCGCAGTTCAACGATGACCTGAAGGCGGCGATGATCAATGAATCGCACGCCCTGGTGGCCAGCGTCATGAAGGGCGATCAGAAGCTGTCGTCGCTGCTGACCCAGGACGTCTCGTCGGTGGATCAGGCGCTGGCCGCTGTTTACGGCGTCAGCGGCGTCAAGGGCACCACCATGACGCCGACCACGTTGAACACCGCGCAGCGCTCGGGCCTGCTGACCCGGGCCGCCTTCCTGACCGTCACCGGCGCCACCGACGGGTCGCACCCGGTCAAGCGCGGACGGCGCGTGTACGAACGGTTCTTCTGCGGCGTGCTGCCGCCGCCCCCGAACGTCGTTCCGGCGGTGGCCACGGCGGCGTCGTCGGTGGGCAAGACCACCCGCCAGCGCTTCGAAGACCACGACAAGAACCCGTGCTCGACGGCCTGCCACAGCTTGATGGATCCGGTGGGCTTCTTCTTCGAGAACTACGACGGCATCGGCCAGTTCCGGACGATGGACAACGGTGGCGTCGTTGACGCCAGCAGCGTCATCACCATCGACGGCGCCAAGCACAACTTCAACAATGCCATCGAGCTCTCTCAGGCGCTGTCGACCAGCACCGACGTGGCCAACTGCTTCGCCACGCAGTGGTTCCGGTTCGCCACGGACCGCACCGAGACCGACGACGATCAGGCTTCGCTGACCGCCATCGCCAGCGCCTTCAAGAAGACCAACTCGATCACCGACGCGATGATCGGGGTGGCCACGTCACGCTCGTTCCGCTATCGGTCGCCTGCCACCGGGGAGATGCTGCAATGAACAAAGAACGTTTCTCGCGCCGGACGCTGCTCAAGCGAATGGGGTTGAGCGCGGCCATGCTGCCGCTGATTCACGCCGAGAAGGCCCAGGGAGCGATGCCCTCCGGCTTCCCCAAGCGCTTTGTCTCGGTCACCCACACCAACGGCGTCATCGCCAGCTCGTTCTTCCCGACGGGCGCCACCATCGGCACGCTGGGCGGCACGTTGACGACCATGCAGCCGTTCGCCGCCAAGATGATCTTCCCGATCGGCCTCAACTATCAGTCGATCATGGACGACGGGTTCAAGTACGACGGGCATTTCACCTACTGCGCGACGCTGACCGGTACCCGCGAGAAGAAATCCGAATCGCACCAGGCGCTGGCGCCGTCGATCGACCAGATGATGGCCGACGATCTGGCCATGAAAGGGGTGACGCTGAAGGCGCCGCTGCTGAATCTGGGCGTCAAGGCGACCGGCGATACCTGCTCGACGTCGTGGCGCGCCGCTGGTCAGCAGAACGCGGTCGAGCTGGACCCGACCCGTCTGTTCACCAAGCTCTTCAGCAGCGTTAACATGCCGCCCGCCCAGATGGCCATGGTCAACCTGCGCCAGCAGAGCATCCTCGATTTTTCGGCGCAGGAGCTGACGGCGTTCGGCAAGCGCCTCGGCACCGACGACAAGCTGAAGGTGCAGGCGCACCTGGAATCAGTGCGCCAGCTCGAAATGCAGATCAAGAACGCCGCCTCGGCGCCCATGGTCAGCACGGCAAACTGCACCTCTCCGATGTTAGGCGGCGGCAAGGACGCGCAAGGTCTGGCCAAGGACATGTTCGACCTGGTGGCCATGGCCTTGAAGTGCGACGTCAGCCGGTTCGTCACCATCGACCTTTATCCGGACGGCGGCGGCGATGGAAACTCGTTCCCCTGGGTCGGCGTCAACCAGGATTACCACGCGGTGGCGCACCAGGGCGCGTCGGGCGCCGCCAACAAGATCCTGATCGACAACTGGATCTACTCCAACGTGGCCAACCTGGCGACGCAGCTGGATGCCACCATGGAAGGCAGCGGCACCGCGCTGGACAACAGCGTGATCGCCACCTTCAGCGACATGGACGACGGAGCCGATCACCTGAACGGCAAGATCCCCATCACGTTGACCGGCAGCGCTGGCGGCTACTTCAAGACCGGCACGGTCTTCAAATACACCAACGTCGCCCACAACAAGTTGCTGACCTCGATCTGCAACGCCATGGGCCTGACGGTGACCGGCGTGGGCGACGCGCGCTACCCGGGCAATCTTCCCGAGCTGGCGATGTGATCGCGAACCAACGAACCAAACCTGCGAGGGTCTTGATGATCAGAAAAGCTGTGCCCGGGGGCCGAACGCTGCTGGTGTGCCTGGCGCTGGTAGCGCTAGGCTGCGGTCCGTCGAACAGCGGCAACGATCCGGGGAACGGAGGCGGCAGCGGCGGCGCGCCGGGCGGTGGAACGGGCGGCGCGACGGTGGGCGGTGGCAGCGGCGGGTCGTCCAGTAGTAGCGGCAGCGGCGGATCGACCGACAATGGCAGCGGCGGCACCACCATCAGCGGCAGCGGCGGTTCGATCGCCACCACCGGCAGCGGCGGCGCGTCGATGGGGACCGGCGGCGCCGCCACGAACAACGACGGCGGAGCCACCGACGCCCCGGCCAGCAGCAGCCCTGGCTGCACCGGCCTGCAGGGCGCGACCTTCTGCGAAGACTTCGACAAGCAGACGGCGGGACAGAAGCCGGCCGGCATGTACAAGGTCAGCGGCGCCATGGTGATCGATTCGACCAAGGCGTACAGCGGCAAGAACTCCGCGTACATTCACCTGAACAACCCGAAGGATGACTCGGTGGCTTCGCAGATGACCTTCAGCGGCGCGCCATTGTTTCCCGCGCTGGCCAGCGACATCTTCGCTCGTGCGATGGTCTACATCACCGCCGTGCCGGGCTGCTGTTCGACGTCGAACGGCATCCACTGGGATCTGTCGACGGCGAAAGCGGGCGGCACCGAATACACCTTGGGCAGCATGTACGGCAACTTCATGCCGGTGTATCAACCGGGCGACGATTCGGTCGATACCAAGACCAAATGGCCCGAGGCGAAATGGGTCTGCATCCAGTGGGAGTTCAGCGGCAGCATGAACTATCTGGACGTGAAGGTGGACGGCGTGCGGGCGGCGCCCGGCATCCCGGTCACCAAGTGGAAGCCGGCGACGTGGACTTCGATCAACATGGGCTGGATCAACTTTCAGCAGTCGACCATCCCGGTCGACATGTGGATCGACGACCTGGCCTTCGGCAGCAAGGAAATTCCCTGCCCGACCGGCCCCAGCGCCGCCGGACCGTAGACGCGGCGGCGCGCGCCGGAGTGACGGCGGCGCGCCGGTGGCGCGCGGTCCTGGCATTGTTTGGCGCGGCCTTGGTGGCGGGCTGCCAGATGGATGGCAGCGGCCTTGCTGTCGACGCTCAAGTGTCGATCGACGCCGTTGATGCGGTCAACGCTGACACTGACGTTGCCCATGCCGCCGTCGATGCAGCCGCTGCGACCGGCGATGCCGCTTGCACGGTGGTGCCGCCGCTCAGCCACTGGGCGACCTGGCCGATGCCTGACTCGACGGCGGTGGCCGGCGCGGTGACCACGCCCAGCTACGATCTCGACACACCGGGCGTGGTGGGCGATCGAATCACGCACCTGCAATGGCAGCGCGCCGTCGACGAGGCCTCGGACACCTGGTATCAGGCGATGAACCACTGTGCCTGCTTGACGTTGGGCGGGCAGACCGACTGGCGGCTACCCACGCGCATCGAATTGGTGTCGCTGGTCGACGTCACCCGGCAATCACCGTCCATTGATCCGACGGCGTTTCCCGACACACCCAGCGAGTGGTTCTGGACCTCGTCGCCGGCGGCGGACGATTCCACCGCGGCCTGGTACGTGGCCTTCTTCGACGGAGACACGCACCACCAGGACGTCACCATGCCTTACCGCGTTCGCTGTGTGCGCACCGACGCGACCACCGTGCCCGACCCACGCCTGACCGTATTCGGCGACGGCATCGCCAGCGACAACGCCACCGGCTTGACCTGGCAAACCGCGTCCGATCCGACCCTGCTGACCTGGGAGGACGCCGCCGCGGCGTGCGCTGCGCTGCCCGCGGCGGCCGGTTCGGCGGCCTGGCGGCTGCCGCGCGCCAAGGAGCTGGAAACGCTGATCGACGAGACGCGCTTTGACCCAGCCATCGACGAGACGATCTTTCCCGGCACCGGCAGCGATTCGTTCTGGGCCTCGTCGCCGCTGGCCGGCCAGGCTGGATTCGCCTGGTTCGTCAGCTTCGCCGCCGGCGTCGCCTACAACAGCCCGACCGCGGAACCGCACCGCGTTCGCTGTGTCCACTGACCGGCGCGCGGCGGCCGGGCGCGGTTGGTGGGGGCCGGCGAAAGGCGAGCGAACGCCGGTGGGCTTGCCACCGGGGGCGTCGGCATAGACGTTGGCGCTGGCCCTGGTGGTGCCAGGAGCGTCGCGGTCGCGCGAGAAACCTTGCTCGGCGACGATCGCGCGGTAGCCACGATCCAAATCCAGGGCGCGCGCCGCGCTGGGCACCAGCAGCGTGGCCACGTCTTTGTGCAAGGCTGCCACCGCGCCCTGGCGCAGGCGGCCCGCGCCGTCGAAGAACCGCGCCTGCGCTTCCTTGTTTTCGCGGAAATCGTCGGCGGCGCCGTTTTCGCGCAGGTAGGTCGTGTATTCGTATTCGCCGTCGGCGCGGCGTGGTTCAGGCAGGCCACGCAGATCGTGTTGCGTCCAGTGGAGCCAGCCGCGCGCCGGCGCGCTGGCGGGCAGCTTGTGCGCGAACGAGAAGATGCCGTCGGTAGTGGCGCCGATGCCGCCGTGGCAACCGGCGCAGGCCACGGTCTCTTCGTACGACTGCGGGCGCAGCGATCCGTCGGCCGCTTCGACGAAGCCCTGGAAGTACCAGCCGTGCTTGTTGGTGATGCCGTGGTCGTTCTGCCACAGCCCCTCGCGGGCGCCGGTGGTTGATTCGGTGGTCTCGACGGCGTCGGCGGCGGCGGACGCTTTCAGATCGGCTCTGGGGGAAGGTCGGCACGGCGGGACGGCCGACAGCGCCCGGGCCGGTGATGGTGTAGCTGACCGAATCCAAGTTGATGCCGGGATGCAGCTGCAGCTGGGCGCCGATGCTGCCGGCGACGTCGCTCGTGTCCTGGACGGTGTGGTCAGCGCACCCGCCCAAACCGGCGGACGCAAGCAAGGCCGCGGTCATCGCGGCGGGGAAAGCAAATGGGGAACGAAGGGAGACTCTCTTCACGGTGGTCCCCTCCGATAGATCGGATGAGGCGCATCACAGCAATCGACGTTCCAATCGGCAGGGATCCGCGCGTTGCCGACGCGCGCGGTTTTTCCGCGGCCGTCGCGCGGTTACGCGGGTGGCGCGTCCGCGAACCTGGGCCGCTGCTTCGGGAATCACCGGATCCCGGCATCGCCATCCGAAAATCGGCGAGCGGTGATGTCTCCGCTGCGTTAGGCGCCGTCGCCGAATTCCAGGCGCGCGGCGCCCGCGTCGCGCGACGCCGCCAGATCGAGGATCAGGCGGCCCATCACCGGCGTTCCGGTCGGGCCCGGCCATTTGCGCCGGCGCGTGCGGCCCTTGGCCACCAGATCGCCCAGCTCGGCGTCGGAGATCCGCCGGCCGCCGGCCTGGAACCACACCACGAAGCCGCATCCCTCGCGCCAGCGCGTGCAGCCCCAGCCGCGTTTTCCGGCCACCAGCGTGCCCTGTTGACAGCGCGGGCAGGCCAGCGGCGCAGGGGGCGCGGCGGGTGGCGCCGCTTTCTTTTTCTTGGCAGGCGTCGCCGGTGATGGTGTCGATTGCGCCCGCGGTGTCGCTTCGGGTTGCGCCGCCGCCGCGCTGGCCGGGCGGGCCCGGATCGCCGTCACCACGTCGCGAACATAGCCGGCGATGTCCGTCATGAAGGCGGCGCGGGTTTCCTGTCCGCGCGCCACCCGGGCCAGGCGCGCCTCCCACTGTCCGGTCAATTCAGGCGAGGCCAGGCTGGCCACCGGCAGCGTGTCGATCAATCCCGCGCCCAGCGCGGTCGCGCGCAGCTGCTTGCCCTCGCGCACGACGAAGCCGCGGCGGATCAGGATCTCGATCGTCGCCGCGCGGGTGGCCGGCGTGCCCAGGCCGAACTCGCGCATCGCCGCGCGCAGGGTCTCGTCGGCGATCTCCCGGCCGGCGTATTCCATCGCGGTCAGCAGCGTGGCCTCGGTGTGCGGCGTCGGTGGCCTGGTCTGCTTGGCCAAGGATTCGAATCGGCCGTCCAGCCGTTGGCCTTCGCGCAGCGGCGGCAAGGCCGGGCCACCGTCGCTGTCGGTGTCCACGGCACGGGCGCCATTTTTATCGGTGGCCGGGGGACGCGCCTCGCCGAGCTGGGCCACCGCCTGCCAGCCGGCGGCCAGGCGCACGCGGCCGCGGGCGAAGAAGCGATCCGGTGGCGGCGGCAGCGCCGACAGCGCCGTCTCGTCGGTGGTGGCGCCGTCGCCAGGCAGCGCCGGCGGTGACTGTTCGGCGGCCGGGGCGCCCACCCGCACCACCACGTCGGTCAAGGCGAACTCGGCGTCAGGATGAAAGGCACCCAGAAATCGTCGCGCCACCAGATCGAAGATGCGGCCTTCGTCGACGGACAGATCATCCAGACGCACCGCCTTGCCGGTGGGGATGATGGCGTGGTGGTCGTGCACCTTGGCGTCGTCGAAGATCCGGCGCGGCCGTCCGGTCGGCTTGGCCAGCAGCGGTTGCGCGAAGGCGGCGTACGGCGGCAGCGCCGCCAGCGCGGCGAAAATCTTCGGCAGCTCGCCCGCCACGTCTCCCGGCAGGTGGCGGGCATCGGTGCGCGGGTAGCTGAGGATCTTGTGCCGTTCGTAGAGCGCCTGCGCCGCAGCCAGCGTGGCGGTGGCGGACAAGCCAAAGCGCCGGTTCGCCGTTCTTTGCAGCGACGTCAGATCGAACAGCAGCGGCGGCGGCTCGCGCGAAATGCGCTGGCGCAGGCGTTCCACCAACGGCCCGGCTGGATCACCGGCGCCGCCATGGGCGTCCGTGCGGGCCAGTAGTTCCTCGGCCAACGCGCGCGCATCAAGGCGCGGCTGGATCGTCTTGCCGGTCGGCGCCGGCAATCCCCAGGTGGCGGCGAACGGGGCCGGCGCATCGCCGGTGGTGGTGGCCTCGTCGGCGCTGGTGGCGAACGTGCCGCGCACCTCCCAGTAATCGCGCGGACGAAATTGCCGGATCTCCTGATCGCGTTTGACCACGATGGCCAGCGTGGGCGTCTGCACGCGGCCGATCGAATAAAGGGGGGCGTCCGACGATGACGGCCGCCCGTGTCCGCGCGCCGGCTGCGGGGCGCGTGGCAGGCGCGGACCGGGCGCGTTCAGGCGGGCGGCCACGGTGACGGCGCGGGTGGCGTTCATTCCCACCAGCCAGTCCGCTTCTGATCGGCTGCGGGCGGCGTCGGCCAGCGGATCGTAGGCCGCGCCCGGGCGCAGCGCCGCGAAGCCGTCGCGGATCGCGTCGTCGGTCAGCGACGAGATCCAGAGCCGCCGCACCGGCAGCCGGCTGCCCGCCAGCTCGTAGACGTAACGAAAGATGAGCTCGCCTTCGCGGCCGGCGTCGCAGGCATTCACCACCTCGGTGAAGCGACGGTCGCGCAGAAATCCGGTCACCGCCCGCAGCTGATCGCGCGTGCCGGCCACCCCGCGCAGGCGAAACTGCGCCGGCAGCATCGGCAACGTGTCCAGCCGCCACGCTTTCCAGCGTCCGTCGTACGTGGCCGGTTCTTCCAGCTCGACCAGGTGGCCGATGCACCAGGTGATCACGCGGCCGTTGCCTTCGACCGCGGTCCGGTTGCCACCGCCGCCACGCACGCCCAGCACGCGGGCCAGGTCGCGCCCGACGGACGGTTTCTCGGCGACGATCAATTGCACGGCGGTCACAGCTTACCGGTTTATCGGCGGCGGGTGCCGCTGGGTGCGTGAGAAAAAAACGGATCGCGATCAGCGGCGGGGGCAGCGTTCGTCGGGCGCGCGACCGTGCAGCGGGCTCAGGCGAAACCGGGCGACGCGCGCACCGTCGGGGCTGACGGCCAGGTCCAGCTTCAGGTCGCCGCCGCGCGCGCAGGTCAGGCCCAAAGTGGCCTTGCTTTGACCATCGCCGTCCAACGGACGATCGACGTGACAGGCGCCGTGCGTGGCGCCGGTGGTCTTGAACAGCGACTGCATGGCGTACCGGGAAAACGTCGGCGCCAGCAGCCTGGTGAAGGTCGATTCGTTCCATTCGGCGGTCAACCCGGCGATGCGTCCGGCGATCTCCGACAGCCGCGCCGAGGGCGGCAGCTCGCGCGATTCAAGCAGGGCCTCGGTGATGAGACCGTCGGGTCCTAGGGCCAGGTTGTATTCCAGCCGGCCGTGTTCACAAGCGGCGGAGAACGTCGCCTGGTTGGGGGCGTCGGTCGGTATCGGCGTGAGCGTCGGACGTCCGCAGGCGCCGTGCAGCGCCTTCAAGCGAGCGGCGATCGCCATCGCCTGGGCAGCGGACACCGCCGCGCGAAACGACGGCGTGAACGCCTGGGCATAGTCCGCCTCGCGAAAATTGGCGTAGAGATTCGCCGCCTGATCCGCCGCGTGTTGCAAGGCCGGACTGGCCGGCCTCACGCGCGGGGCCAGCGCGCCCGAGCCGCGCAGGATGTCCAGCGCGCCTTCGACGATCGGATCGCTGTCGACGTCCGCCAGGTTGGTCAGGAACACCAATCCGACGCCTCGCTGGGGCAGAAAGGCGATCGCCGAGGAGAAGCCTTCCGTGCCGCCGTTGTGGCGGACCACCTGCTCGTAGGCGCAGGTTTGAACGAAGTGCCACCCGAGGCCGATACCGGTGGCGTAGGCGGCGATCGGCCCGTCGTGCTCGTCGGCTGGGCTCGCCAGATCGACACGCAGGCCGGTCAGGCGCTGCGGCGTGTGCGCTTCGCGAACCGAGCTGCGCCGGACCGGGCCTCTGTCGTCGCCGCTGCGGGCTGGATAAGCCGCCAATTGAAACGCCACATAGCGCGCCAGATCGCGCACCGACGAATAGAGCCCGCCAGCCGCTTCGGAGGCGCCGAGCCGCCAGTACCCGATAGCGACTGGACCGTTCGGCCCACGCCGATAGGCGACCGCCAGGTGATCGGCGGCGACATCGCCCGCCGCCCAGCGGCTGGCGTTCATGCCCAAGGGCGCGAGGATCGTCTGATTGACGTAGTCGCGGTAGCGCAGGCCGGACACGCGTGTGATCACCGCGCCCAGCAGGCCGAACCCAAAGTTCGAGTACAGCGCCCCGGCGCCCGGTGGAAACACCAGCGTCGTGCTCGGCAGGACGTCGAGCATCTCTGGTTCCGTGACGTCGTGATCGGATTGCGCGTAAGTGAAGGCGCCCACGCGCGGCAGCCCGGAGGTGTGCGTCAGCAAGTGGCGCAGCGTGATGGGCGCCGAATCGGCGGTCGGGTATCTCACCGCGCCGAGCGCGGGCAGATAACGGGACGCCGGATCGTCGAAGGCCAGCTTGCCCTGGTCGCGCAGCCGGAGCATCGCCAGGCCGGTGAAGGTCTTGGTGATCGAGCCGATGCGGTAGACCGTGTCGGCGTCGGCGGGATGCTTGCCGTCGAGATCGCGCACGCCGAACCCTTTTTCGTAGGCCAGCGCGCCGTCGATGATCACGCCCACCGCCAGGCTGGGCAGCTGGTTCGCGCTTTGTTGTTCGGCGAAGTATTTCTCCAAGGCGGGGAACGTCGCCGCCAGCTTGGCGCGCCGAGCGGGATCGGTGAACCCGGCCACAGCGACGGGCGGGGTGAGCACCTGAATCGCCGGCACGCTGGAAGGCGCGGGCATTGCCGTCACCGGCGCCGGCCGCGGCGTGTCGGCGCAGGCAGCGCAGAGAGTGGCGCACGCAAGAGCAAGACGGCGGAACATGGGCGCGACTATACTGCGCGTCGGTCGCATCGCCTCGCCCGCCGGAGAGCCGCCTGAATTCATCGCTTGCCCTGTCGTCCGCCGAATCCAACCCCGGCGTCAAACCGTGGCTGGCCTTCGGGGCGTGCGGCGCCATCTGGGGCAGCACGTTCTTGATGATCAGCATCGGCAACGACACGCTGGCGCCGGTGTGGGCGGCGACGCTGCGGCTGGTGCTGGCGGCTTTTTTACTGGGCGGTTTCACATTGGCGCGCGGCAAGCCGTGGCCGCGGGGCAGCGCCGCGCGGGCCGCCGTTGGCTACGGCGTTTGCCAGTTCGGGATCAATTTTCCGCTGCTTTACTGGGGCGAAAAGCTGGTGCCGTCGGGATTGTCGGCGGTCTTCTACGCCACCATCCCGCTGTCCAGCGCGTTTTTGACCCGCGCCTTCGGGATGGAACGTCTGACCGCCCCGAAGCTGATCGGCGCTGTCATTGCTTTCGCCGGCGTGGCGGCGCTGTTCTCCAGCAGCTTTCGCGGCCACGTGGCGTTGGTCGGCTTGCTGGCCATCTTCGTCGCCGCCACCGTCGCCGGTCTGGGCACCGTTCTGCTGAAGCGTGGCCCGCGCCAGGATCCGATCGCCGCCAACGCCGTCGGCTGCGCGGTGGGCGCGGTCATCGCCGGCACCATCAGCGCCATCAGCGGTGAAGCGCACGCGCTGCCGGCGACCTTCGGCGCGGCGTTGCCTCTGTTGTACCTGACCGTCGCTGGTTCGCTGGGGGCGTTCGTGATCATGTCGTGGCTGGTCAATCACTGGCCGGTCACGCGCACGAGCTATGTCACGGTGATCGTCCCGGTGATCGCGCTGGGACTGGGCAGCGTGGTGCGCGGCGAACCACTGACCCTGGCCAGCCTGGGCGGCACGGCGCTGGTGCTGGCCGGTTTGCTGATCGGGATGCGCCGCCCGCGTGCGAGCCTGACGACATGAGCGACGAAAAACCAAAAGGCCTGCGCAGAAATCTGAGCAGCACCGGCGATCGCGACTTCGCGCTTTACCTGCGCCGGGTGTTCGCCCGATCGATGGGCTATTCGCTGGAGATGCTCGACCGGCCGATCGTCGGCATTGCCCAGACCGCCAGCGGGTTCAACAACTGCCACCGTCTGATGCCCGAACTGGTCGACGCCGTCAAGCGCGGCGTGCTGGCGGCGGGCGGTTTGCCCCTGGATTTCCCGACCATTTCGCTGGGCGAGCTGTTCTTGCACCCGACCAGCCTGATGTTCCGCAACCTGATGGCCATGGACGTGGAAGAGATGATCCGCGCCCAGCCGATGGACGCGGTGGTCCTGATCGGCGGCTGCGACAAGACCGTGCCGGCGCAGCTGATGGGCGCGCTGTCCGCCGACCTTCCCGCCATCCAGCTGGTCACCGGGCCGATGATGGCGATGCCGTTTCACGGCGAACGGCTGGGCGCCTGCACCGACTGTCGGCGTTTCTGGGCCCAGTATCGCGGCGGCGCCTTCGATGAAGCGGGCATCCGCGAGATCGAAGGGCGCCTGGCCACCACCGCCGGCACCTGCGCGGTGATGGGCACCGCCAGCACGATGGCCTGTCTGGCGGAAGCGCTGGGCATCAGTCTGCCTGACAGCGCGGCCATCCCGGCCGTGCACGCCGATCGCCTGCGCGCCGCCGAGGCCAGCGGCCGGCGGGCCGTCGCCCTGGCCGCCGCCGATCTTCGTCCGAGCGCGATCATCACGGAAAAATCCCTGGAAAACGCCGTGCGCGTGCTGCTGGCCATCGGTGGCTCGACGAACGCGGTGCTGCACTTGACGGCGATCGCCGGCCGGCGCGGCCTCCCGCTGTCGCTGCGGCGGCTGAACGAACTGTCCGACGAGACGCCGGTGCTGGTGAATCTGAAACCGACCGGCGAACATTACATGCAGGATCTCCACGCCGCCGGCGGCCTTCACGCCGTGCTGTGGGAGCTGCGCGATGTCCTGCACCTGGACTGTCCGACGGTCAGCGGCCAAACCCTGGGCGATCGTCTGATGCAGCCGCCGGCCTGGGTCGATCGCGCGGTGGTCCGTTCGCGCGACAACCCGGTCGACGCGGTGGGGGGGCTGGTGGCGCTGTTTGGAAATCTGGCCCCGCAGGGCGCGCTGCTCAAGCGGTCGGCGGCGGATCCCGCGCTGTTCGAACGGCAGGGGCGGGCGGTGGTGTTCGAATCGCCGGACGATCTGAATGCGCGCATCGACGATCCGGCTTTGGATGTGAACGCCGACGATTTTCTGGTGCTGAAGAACGCCGGGCCCACCAGCGCCGCCGCCATGCCCGAGGCCGGTTACCTGCCGATCCCGAAAAAGCTGGCCCAGGCCGGCGTGACGGACATGGTGCGGATCTCCGACGCGCGCATGAGCGGCACCGCCTACGGCACGGTGATCTTGCACGTCGCGCCCGACGCTGCCTCGGGCGGGCCGCTGGCCCTGGTGCGCTCGGGCGATCGCCTGCGCTTGTCGGTGCAGGCGCGTGCCCTGGACCTCGAGGTCGACGACGCCGAGCTGGCCCGGCGCCGGGCCACGCTGGCGCTACCGCCGCGTCCGCCGCGCGGCTACGCCCGCCTTTACGCCGAGCAGATCACCCAAGCCGATCAGGGTTGCGACTTTGAGTTTCTGCGAGGGGCGCGCTGACGGGCCAGCGCCTCAGCCGCCGATGCGATAGTACCCGTACGGCTGCAACTGCTGCGACTCGCGCGGGTAGCGGACCTTGCGCGAGGTCAGCTCTTTGATCGTCTGCCAGGCCTGATTGCCGTCGACGGAGTGGATGGTGTTCTTGTTGTAGTCGACGTCCACCACGATGAAGTGGTGGCTGGCCGACGCGATGAGGGCCACGTCTCCCGGCTGCATCCCTTGGTTGCCCCACACCAGCTTGACATCCGACGACGGCCGCATCTTGCCGCCCATCAACGTCCAGCTGGCGTCCAGGCCGCATTCGCGCAGCACGCAGGTTGCGAAGATGCCGCACCACTGTTTGGCGTGGCCCTGCACTTTGACGCCGCCGCCATACCCCATCGCCTCTTTGGCTTCGGCGCCGGTGGGAGCGACCTCTGTTCCGGCGGTCTGGAAAAAATAGATCAAATCATCGGGCGCGACCCGGTAAGAGCCGGGATCGGACCAATAGAGCGCGCGGTTGATGATGTCGTCTCGTCGGGACATGGTCTTTCAATATCGCAGCTTCGAGAAAGCGGCGAATCTTTTTGGTGCGCTTGTGGCGACGCCGACGAAAACCGCGTGGCGAGCGCCTTCGTCTTCCTTTCCGACCACCATCCGCGTACGATGCGCCGATGCGATTTGCGGTTGTCCTGTCTTTGTTGTTGGCGGGATTGGGCGTGGCGGGCTGTAAAGGCGGCCGCTCGCCGGCGCGCGACGCGGGGGACGTCTCCCTGGCGTGCGGAATGTGCAGTCCCAACGCCACCTGTGTGCAGGGCGGCGGGCCGACGATTGACGGCGCCACCGATGCGGCCGACGCCACCGACGAGGGTGCGACCGACGATGCGGGCGCGGACAGCGAAGCCGATGCGTCCGTCGACGATGCCGACGACGGCGCTGTCGCCGCCGCCGACGACGACGCCAGCGATGCGATCTCCAGCAGCCCGCCCGCGCCGACCGGATCGTGCGTGTGCAACCCCGGCTTCGCTGGCGACGGGATCACCTGCACCGACGTGGCGGCCGGCTTGTCGGGACTGCGCTGGGCGTTGCCGTGCGGGGCCGATCTGGGCGGCCACGTCTGTGCCGCCACGACGGCGATGAGCATGAGCACCCTCAAAGGTGAGGCCGGAAAGACCTACGACGTCACGCTGCGCTTCCGCGGCGTGGTCGAGCAGCGGACCTATACCGGCGGCACCATCGACGGCTATTGGGTATCCGGTGCCCCGGCACCGACGCCGGGAGACGCCTTCAACATTTACCAGCTCGGCATCTCGTCGCCGGCGCAGACGTTCTATCTCAACGCCGGCGCCTCCAGCATTTATCGTTGCTTCGCCATCGACTACCAGGAGACCATCGCGATGGCCGCCGGCGCCACCGTGACCCTGACGGCCGACGCCGTCGACGGCCACGAGATCGAAAACCTGGACATGACCACCGACCCCGCCAATCCCATCATCGTTCCGGACGTTCCGCCGGCGCCGGCGGCGTACAACGGACAGTTCATCCAGATGGATGTGCTGTCAGTGGTCGCACAGTAGTCGGGCAGGCGCGCGATCCTTTCTTCGTCGGGCAAACCCGAGCCGTCGACGTCGGCGGCGGCGGCAAACGATCCAGTTCCGCTGCGGGCGTGGCAGCGACGGGCGCTGGCGCAGTTTGAATCGAACCGCGGGCCGGATTTCCTGGCCGTGGCCACGCCGGGGGCGGGCAAGACCACCTTCGCTTTGACCGCCGCTCGCCGCGCGCTGATCGCCCGGTCGATCCGTCGCCTGGTGATCGTGGTGCCGACCCAGCACCTGAAACACCAGTGGGCCCACGCCGCCGAGCGCTTCGACATTCACCTGGATCCGCTGTGGTCGGTCGGCTACGGCGGCTTGCCGTCCGATGTGCACGGCGTGGTGGTGACGTACCAGCAGGTGGCGCTGGCGCCGGCCGAATTTCGCCCGCTGGTGCGGGGCGCGCTGGTGGTGCTGGACGAAGTTCATCACGCCGGCGACAGCCGGTCATGGGGCGACGGCGTTCGCCTGGCGTTCGAACCGGCGTGGCGGCGCCTGTGCCTGTCGGGCACGCCCTTTCGATCGGATCAGATCACCATCCCCTTCATTCGCTATCAGGCCGATCGCGCGCAACCGGATTTTGAATATGGTTACGGCGATGCGCTGGGCGACGGGCGGGTGGTGCGGCCGGTCTATTTTCCGCGCATCAACGGCCGCATGGAATGGACCGCTCCCGACGGGGTCAGCTATGAGGCGACGTTCAACGATCGCTTGAGCCGCGAGCTTGGCAGCCAGCGCCTGCGCACCGCCCTCGACGCCGGCGGCGAGTGGTTGCCGACGGTGCTGCTGCAGGCGCATCACCAGCTGCTGCACCTGCGGGCGAAAGATCCGCTGGCCGCCGGCCTGGCCATCGCCGTTGATCAGGAGCACGCCAAGGCCATCGTCGCCATCATGAGCGACCGCCTGGGCATCACGCCGACCATCGCCACCTCCGACGATCCGGCGGCGTCGGAGAACATCCGTCGCTTTGCCAGCGGCGTGGCGCCGTGGATCGTGGCGGTGCGCATGGTGTCCGAAGGCGTGGACATCCCGCGCTTGCGCGTCGGCGTGTACGCCACCAACACCATCACCGAGCTCTTCTTCCGTCAGGCGGTCGGTCGCCTGGTGCGCTGGAACGCGCGCTTGCGGACGCAGGCGGCCTACATGTTCATCCCCGACGACGCCCGCCTGCGCACGTTCAGCGCCGCCATCGCCGAGCAGCGGCGACACTGCCTGCAAAAACGCGCCGACGACGATGGCCGGGCCGATGACGATCGCCCGCCGAAGAAAGCCGACGATGACAAGGCCGCGCTGTTTGATCAGCTGTCGCTGTTCGCGCCGATCTCCGCCGTGCCGCTGGACGAGCACGGCCGTCCCCTGCAAGCCGAAGATGGCCGCGTCTATCGGGCCGACGCCGACAATGATCCGCGCGGCGACATTCCCGATCTGGTCGACGTGCCGGCCAACGACGCGTTGCCGGTGTCGCCGACGCAAAGGGCCGAGATCGTTCCGGAGCCCGACGCTGATCCACTGCCGTCATTGTCAGCCCGCCGCGCCGACAGTCCGCTGGCCCGCCGCCGTCTGCTGCGCGAACAGAACAGCGAGGCCGTGCGCGATCTGGTCCACACCACCGGCAAGACCCACGCCGACGTCAACGCCGACCTGAACCGCAAGATCGGCATCCGCCAGATCAGCGAGGCCACCGTCAGGCAGCTCGAACGCCGCCTGACCCTGGCCAGGTCTCAATTACGCCGCCGCTGACACCAGCCGTCGGTCGATCGAGCCGCGATGCTCGCGTCTAAGCTTCGATAGCAGTGGCGCTGGTGGTGACCATACCCGGACCGCCGCCGGCCGACGTCGCTTTGATGCCCACCGACCGCAGCATGCTGAGCAAGACCACGCTGCAGCTCTCGTCGCCGCTCGGCGATCGATAGTGGATGCCGGGGTACTTGAAGAAGCCGCCGCCTTTGCCGGCGACCAGGATGGGAAAGTCGCGGATGTTGTGGAACCGGCCGTCCGAGGTGTCGCTGCTGGCCATGATGGCGGTGTTGTCCAAAACGTTGCCGGCCCCTTCGGGGACGGCCTTCAGCGACACCAGGACCTGCGCGAACATCTTCATGGTGAAAACCGTCGACGCCTGCACCTGCGGCTGATCGCCCGGCTCGTCGTGGGTCAGCTGGTGGTGGCCTTCGCTGAGGCCCACCTCCCAGTAAACCGTGCTGGCCGTGCTGCCCGAGAACATCATCGAGAAGATGCGCGTCTGGTTGCACGCCATGGCGATGGCCAACAGATCGCTCATCGCCTTGGTCTTCTGCTCGATCTGCTCCTGACCGTTCTGATCGGGATAGCTGCTGGGCTTGGTCGGCACCTTGCACGCCGACGGCGGCAGCTGCTGCGACAGCGTCAGGCGGTTCTCGATCGCCCGGATGCCTTCCATGTGCCGTTCCAGGCGCGATTTGTCCACCGTGCCGGATTGCGCGCTGACCTTGTTGATGTCGGACAGGACCACGTCAAGAACGCTGCGCCGATAACCCAGCGTCGCGTCGACCATCGGCGTGGCGCTGCCCGGCGGGGTAAAGCCGGTGGTGAACAGACGGGTGAACAGCTTCGACGGATCGTACTCGGGCGCGTTCGGCATGTCCGGGCCGTTGTGCGACAGGTACTGCAGCGTCGTGCCCTCGTTGGTGTTGATGCGGTTGGAAATGCCCACCTCGATCGACGGGTGCGGCGATCCCATGCCGATGGCCTTGGCCGCCACCTGGTCGATGCTGGGCATGCTGAACGTCGAGCGATACGGCGCCCCGTTCGCCGGCTGCGAGATGAGCGGCGCGCCCGACAGGATGCCGACGGTGCCGGCGTGGTGTCCGCGTTCGTCGCCCGAGGTGATGCGCGTGCCCGAGACGACGTTCACGTAATCTTTGACGCCCGCATCAGCGAGCGGCATCAACGCCAGGCTGGGCAGCCAAGCGGCGCCTTGAACGTCCGGCGTCCAGTGCTCAGGCTTCACGCCGTTGCCCCAGAAGAAAATTCCGAGACGCGTCGGTATCGCCGTCCCGTCGGCATACGCGTCACCGTTGCCGTTGAACATCGCTTCCAGCGGCGGCAGCGCAACACCGATGCCCACTCCGCCCATCGCCCCGCGCAGCACCGTTCGTCGACTGATTCGGGATCTCGACATAGCGCTCGTCTCCTTGT
The DNA here is from genome assembly GCA_036268875.1 of Polyangia bacterium. Lineage (GTDB taxonomy): Bacteria > Myxococcota_A > Polyangia > Fen-1088 > Fen-1088 > DATKEU01. Next base: position 54,796 of record DATATI010000036.1, read on the forward strand.
TCCCAACGAATCTACAAACGCGGGTAATCTACCGTTTGCTGAGTGAAAGTGTATATTCGAAATCATTATTCTGTGAAAAGTAATTTGGCAATGCTGTATAAAAGCAAACCATTGCGGGTCGTGGCGATTACCGACCGGCCAAGGCATACCTTCGGAGGTCTGACGATGAGCGAGCGCAAACGGGTGCTGAGCGGCCAGGGCGCAACAAATCACCGTCGGTGGGTGAAGATTGCGCTCGTCGCCTGCGGCGCGTTCGGTTGTTCCGGTAACGTTGGCAGCGGCAACGGAGCGCCGATGTCCGGCAGCGGCAACAGCGGTGGCGGTGGCAACAGTGGCGGCGGTGGCTCCGGGACGGTGATGGTGACGCCGCCGTCGGCCGAATTTCAGCCCGCGCCGGCCGGCATCCGCCGCCTCACGACGGTGCAGTATCGCCACACAATTTCCGATCTTTTCGCGGGATCCGTGACTGTCACGGATGATCTGGACGACGACACCTCTCTCAGCGGCTTCGCCTCGATCGGCGCCGCGCGCATCAGCCTGTCGCCGGTGAACGTCGAGCAGTTCGAGACCGCCGCGCTGGACATCGCGCACAAGGCGCTGACCGACGCCACCGCGCGCGCCGCCTTCGTTGGTTGCAATCCGACCACCGCCACCAGCGACGCTTGCACGCAGGCGTTCTTCAAGAAATTTGGCCGCCGCGCCTGGCGCCGCCCGTTGGCCGACGACGAGGTTGCCACTTACACGATGTTGACCAATGGCATACAAACCTCAATGAAGAGTTTCTTTGGTGGTTTGGAATATGGAATTGCTGCTCTCTTACAGTCACCCCATTTTCTTTATCGAGAAGAATGGGGCACGCCGGTGTCCGGTAAACCGTCCCAGCTGGCCTTCAACGACTACGAACTGGCCACGCGACTGTCGTACTTTTTGTGGAACACCACGCCCGACGACCTGCTGCTGGACGCCGCCGACGCCAAGCAATTGACCGGCAAAGGCTTCGCCGCGCAGGTGGCGCGCTTGCTCAAGGATCCTCGCGCCGCCAACGGCATCCAGACCTTCTTCACCGAGTACTATCGCCTGGCCGAGCTGGACAACCTGCCGCAGCTTCCATCGGCGTTCCCGCAGCGCACCGCCACGCTGGGTCCGTCGATGCGCGAGGAGACGCAGCGGTTCCTGGCTGATCTGACGGTCACCCGCGACGGCGACTTCCGAGACGTGTTCGACTCGACCACCACCTTCGTCAATTCAGAGCTGGCCAGTCTCTATGGTTTGCCGGCGGTCAGCGGCACGGACTTCGCCAAGGTCACGCTGCCGGCCACCGGCATGCGGGCCGGTTACCTGGGGCAGGGCAGCTTCCTGGCGTTGAACGCCCACTCGAACATCACCTCGCCCACCTATCGCGGCAAGTTCATCCGCGAGATGTTGATGTGTCAGTCGGTGCCGCCCCCGCCCATGAACGTGCCGCCTCTGCCGATGGACACCGGCCCGGCGACGCAGACCATGCGGCAGAAGCTGGAGATCCACCGTCAGATGGAGCCGTGCAAGAGCTGCCACGCCTTCATGGATCCGCTGGGCCTGTCGTTCGAAAACTTCGACGGCATCGGTGCCTTCCGCACCAAGGACGCGGGCCAGGCCATCGACGTCACCGGCGACCTGGACGGCAAGGCCTTCAACGGCCCGATCGAGCTGGCCAAGCTGCTCAAGCAAAGCCCCGACGTGCTGACCTGCGTGGCCCGCAACCTTTATCGATACGTCACCGGCCACATCGAGAACGACGGCGAAGAGCCGGCCATCACTCAACTGTCCAAGGGCTTCAGCGACGGTCAATATCACTTCAGCGCGCTGGTGAACGGCATGGTCAGCAGCCCCGCCTTTGCCTATGCCGGGCCCCAGTCGAATGATCCCTTGCCGACGGGCGCCGGCGGCGCCAATGGTGCCGGCGGGATGGGTGGCAGCAGCGGAACGGATGCGGGGATGGTCGACACCGGACCGCCCCCGCCGCCGCCCACGGACGGTGGCACGGTGCCCACCGGTCCGCTCAGCTTCGCCCAGCACATCGCTCCGATCATCGCCAACAAGTGCTCGCCCTGTCACACCACGCAGGCGATGGCCGGCTTGAACTTCACCTACGCCAACCTGGTGACCAACGCGGCCGTCACCAACGACGTCACCAAGGCGTGCGACTTCCTGAACCTCTCGGCGCCGAAGCGCGTGGTCGCCGGCGATGCCTACCACAGCTTGTTGTGGGTGAAGATCTCCAGCGACAACGTCGCCCTGGCCGCCCATTTCTGCGGCGTTCACATGCCCAAGGATCCGACGAAGATCCTGACCACCGTCGAGCTGGACACGATCGAACACTGGATCCGCGACGGCGCGAAGCCGTAGGCCGCTCGCTGCGCCCCCAACGGATTGCTCGAATGCTGGTTCCTCCGGACCGGGGCGCCGCCAAAATCAAAGCGGCGTCCGCAGTCGCCGTTCGAGCCACCGGCTATAGCGCGACAGCGCGAAGCAGGCCCCCCAGTACAGAAATGAGATGAAGAGGTATCCCTCCAGATAAAATGGCCGCCAGATCGGATCGCCGCCCAGCGCCAGCGACAACGCCCCGGTCAATTCGTAAAGGCCCACCACCGTCACCAGCGACGAATCCTTCACGGTGCCGATCACGCTGTTCATCAGCGACGGCACCACCGCCCGCAGCGCTTGCGGCAGGACGATGAACCGCTGCACCTGCCAGCGGCGAAGCCCCAGCGCGCGCGCCGAATCAAGCTGGCCGGACGGCACCGCCTGCAAACCGCCGCGCACCACCTCGGCCAGGTACGCGGCGGCGAAGCCGGCCAGCCCCATCAGCACGCGCAGAAAAATATCCGGCTGCCACCCGTGCGGGACCAGCAGCGGCAAAAGAAAGGCCGCCATGAACAGCACCGAGATCAGCGGCACCCCGCGGACAAGCTCGATGTATGTGCGGCACAGCGCGCGCAGCAGCGGCAACTCCGAGCGCCGGCCCAGGGCCAGGAGAACCCCGAGCGGCAGCGCCAGCGCCAACGCCAGCAGCGACAGCAATAACGACAGCGGCAACCCGCTCCAGCGCGAGGTGGGGACAATCTCCCATCCCAGCACCGTCGATCCACGCATCAGCAGCACGAAGCCGAAAAGCGCGATCATCCACGCGCCGGCCAGCCACCGGCGCCAGCAGCGCGGCCAGGCGCTGATCGCCGCCAGCACCAGCAGCGCCGCCGTGCCCGTCGCCGGGCGCCATTGCTGGGCGTAGGGATAGCGCCCGAAAATGATGGCGCGAAATTTCTCCACCACCACGCCCCAGCAGGCGCCTGCATGGTCAAGCGCGCGGCAGGCCTCGGCGTCGGGACGTGCCACGGCGCGCCCGATGGTCCACGGCAACACGCGCGCCGCCACCGTCAACGCCAACGCCGCCAGCACCAACGTGGTGACGCTGCGCCAAGGTGATCCGAACAGATCGCGCCGCCAGTCCGCCGCGGCCTCCCGGCGCGTCGTCGGCATCGCCATCAACGCGCCCCGCGCAGGGCCACGCGCGCGTTGTATCGGTTCATGGCCGCCGACGTCAGCAGCGACAGCGCCAGGTAGATCGCCGTGATCACCGTGATGCACTCGAAGGCGCGGCCGGTCTGGTTCAAGGCGGTGTTGCTGATCGACACCAGCTCGGGATAGCCGACCGCCACGCCCAGGGTCGAGTTCTTGGTCAGGTTCAAATATTGGTTGGTGAGCGACGGGACCATCACCCGCAGCGCCTGCGGCAGCACGATCCAGCCGATGATCTGCGCCGACCGCAAGCCTTGCGCCTGCGCGGCTTGCACTTGTTCGATCGGCACGGCTTCGATGCCGGCGCGCACCACCTCGGCGACGAAGGCGGCGGTGTAAACGGTCAGGGCCAGCAGGACGGCCAGGTACTCCGGCGTCACCGCGCCCCCGCCCGAGACGTTCAGCGGTCCGGCGATCGGACGATCCCAGGTCCACGGCCACCAATGTCCGGGCGGCGCCGCCGGCCAAGGAAAACTGAGGCCGCTCTTGCTCAGATAAACGCCGAATGGCCCGCGCCAGGCGTCGCCGGCGTCAGGGAGGAACGTCGTCAGGGCGAAGTACCACATCAAAAGCTGCACCAGCAGCGGGACGTTGCGGACCAGCTCGACATAGGCGGTGCAGAGAGCGCGCGCTGGCCGGTAGGGTGCCCGGCGGCCGAGGCCGATCAGCGTTCCCAAGATCGTGGTCAGCGCGCACGCCGGCAGCGCCACGCGGATGGTGTTGGAGAGACCAACGATGAAGGCGCGCGCCAGCGATCGTTGCGGGTCGTAGCCGAGCCAGCTTTCGCCGATCTCGAAGCCGGCCGGTTGCCGCAGAAAACCGAAACCCGCGGCCACCCCTTGGGCGCGCAGGGTGGCCAGCGCGTGCGCGATCAGCGCCCAGCCAAGCGCCGTCACCGAAAGCAGCAGCGCGGCCTGCAACGCCCAGGGTCGCCGGTCGCGGCGCCGCCGGGGACCGTCCGTCATCGCAGCGGCGGCGCGTAGTGAAGGCCGCCCTTGTTCCACAGGTTGTTCAACCCGCGCGGCAGCTTGAGCACGGATTTCGGTCCCACGTTGCGTTCGAAGATCTCGCCATAGTTGCCCACGGCCTTCACCGCGCGGAAGGCCCACTCTTTGTCCAGGCCCAAGAGCTTGCCGGTGTCCTCGCCGCTGCCGACAAAGCGCATGACCACCGGATCCTTGCTGCTGCTCTTGGCGGCGTCGATGTTGCCCTGGCTCAATCCTTCTTCTTCGGCTTCGATGAGGGCGAAGATCACCCACTTGACGATGGCGAACCACTCGTCGTCGCCGCGTCTGACCAGCGGTCCCAGTGGTTCCTTGGAGATGATCTCCGGCAGGATGAGATAGTCGTCCGGGCTCTTCGCTTCCTTGTTGCGCAGGCCAGCCAAACCGGAGACGTCGGTGGTGTACGCCTGACAGCGGCCGGCGAAGAAGGCCTTGAAGGCGGCCTCGAATCCCTCGAACACCACCGTCTTCACTTTCAGATTCTGGGCGCGAAAATAGTCGGCCAGGTTTTTCTCGTTGGTGGTCCCCGACTGCACACAGATCTCCGCGTTCTTGAGCTGCTTGGCGCTGGTCACCTTCAGTTTCTTCGGCACCAAGAACCCTTGCCCATCGAAGTAGGTGATGGCGGCAAAGTGAAATCCCAGCGAGACATCCCGGGTCAGGGTCCAGGTGGTGTTGCGCGCCAGCAGATCGACTTCACCCGCTTGCAGCGAAGCAAAACGTTGCTGCGAATTGAGGGGGATGAAGTTCACCTTCTGCGCGTCGCCCAGCACGGCGGCGGCCAGCGCGCGGCAGGTGTCGGCGTCCAAACCGGACCAGCGGCCCTGGCTATCCGGCGCGGAGAACCCCACCACTCCGGTCGAGACGCCGCAGTTAAGAACGCCGCGCGCCTTGATCCCGTCCAAGGTTTTGCCGGCGGTCGCTGGGCGCGCCATCGTGATTAGAACGCTGACAGCCGTCGCCGCGAGCACGACCCGCCGTCCCCGGCGCGCTCGTTCGATCACGAAGCTCCTTGCACGGCCGGGAGTATAGGCAGCCGCTGGAAGGGCCGACAACCCTTCCCAGCGATCGAAGTCAGATCAGGATCACCAGCAACACCACCAGCAACACCACCGCCAAGGTCGAGCCGCCGATGTAAACGCCCACGGACCCGCCCTTGAAATCGGCGATCTGCGGGACCTGGGCTTCGCGCTGGGCATAGTCAGACTGGCCCAGCAATGATTCTTCCGATGCGGCGGGACCGGGAACGGTCTGCGCTGGCACGGACGAAACCGGAGGGTTTGGTTGTCCGCCGGCGTCGGCTCGGGCGCTGCCCGCGGTCCCCACCAGCAACACCGCCAGAACCGCAGTGGCAACCTGTCTCTTGAGAGAAATGAGCGTCATCGTCGGTCCTTTCCGAATGGTTGGCTCGCTACACCAGAGACACTCATCAAATGTCGCGCCAAACCACGACCCGCTGGTCTTGCCCGCCAAGGGTGCGATCTTCGGCGGTTGCGCTTTCACCGAAGCCGACCGGGGATCACCGGCGGGTAACGGCGGCGCTGCGTCGGTTGCCGATCCGTGACCCGCCGGCGCGGGGCGCGCGGCAGCAGCGCGTTCAGGCCGACGGATCGTTTTCGTTCGGATCCACGGCGCCGGTCGGGTGCGCGTCCAGGCTTTCCAGGCGCGAATAAAGCCGCCGGCGGGTGATGCCCAGCAGGCGCGCCGCCGCTGATTTGTTGCCGCGCGTGCGTTCAAGCGCCGCCAAAAGCAGATCGCGCTCGAATTGATCCAGGTTGAAGCCGTCGGTCAGCAGCGCTCCGGCCGCGTCTTCGGCGGCCCGCCCCAGCGGCGACGCCAGCGACAAAAGCGTGGGCCCGATCTCGTCCGGGCCAGCCAGGATCAGCGCGCGCTCGAGCGCGTTCTCGAGCTCGCGGATGTTGCCCGGCCAGTCGTGGCGCAGGATCTTCTGCCGCGCCTCTTGCCCCAGCTTGTCGGAAGGTACGCCGTGGCGCTGCAGGATGTGATCACAAAGCGGCAGGATGTCCTCGCGTCGCTGGCGAAGCGGAGGAACCTCGATGGCGAAGACGTTCAGGCGGTAATAAAAATCCTGGCGGAAGCTGCCGGCCGAAACCGCCGCCGGCAGATCGCGGTTGGTGGCCGAGATGATCCGCACGTCGACCGACCGCGCTTGCGTCGATCCCACCGGCACGAACGACCGATCCTGCAGAAAGCGCAGCAGCTTGACCTGCGTGGCGGCGCTGATCTCGCCGATCTCGTCGAGAAACAGCGTGCCGCGATCGGCGGCGGACAGATGCCCAGGCTTTTTTTCCTGGGCGCCGGTGAAGGCGCCTTTCTCGTGACCGAAAAGCTCGCTCTCCAGCAGCGTCTCGGGCAGGGCGGCGCAGTGCACTTCGATCAGCGGGGCGGCGGCGCGCTTGCTTTGAAAATGGATCAATCGCGCGATCTGCGTCTTGCCGGTGCCGCTCTCCCCCAGCAAGAGCACGCTGGCGTCGGTGGCCGCCACTTGCTGGGCAACGCGCAAGACGGCGCGCATCGCCGCGCTTTCCCCCAAGAGCCGTGGCGTCAGGCGTTCCACCAGGCGCGCCCCACGCGCGTTCGCCTGGCGCGCGTCGGCCAGTCGACCCACGCGCAGGCGCAGCTCGTCCATGGCGAACGGCTTCAGCAGGTAATCGGCCGCGCCCGCTTTCATGGCGGCGACCGCGTCGTCGGTGGTTCCAAAGGCGGTCATCATGATGACGTCGGGCGGAAGCTCCTTCGCCCGCGCCGCGCGCAGCACGGTCATGCCGTCACCGTCGGGCATCTTCAGATCGGTGACCACCACGTCGAACGAATGCGCCGACAGTTCGATGAGGGCGGTGCGCCCGCCTTCCGCGCGGTGGACCTGGTGACCGTCCAGCTCAAGCATTTCGGTGACCAGACGGCCCAGCTTCGCTTCATCGTCGACGACCAGCACAGTTGCCATGGGGAATTCCGTCAGCGATTGTCTGCGACAAAGGGGCGTCGAGGCAATGTCACAACGAAGGTGGCGCCCGGCCCGTCGCTTCGGCCCAGAGTCAACGTGCCGCCATGTCGGTCGACAATGCGGCGGGCGATGGCCAGGCCGAGGCCCGTGCCGCCGGTCTTGGTGGTGAAGTAAAGCTCGAACACCCGCTGACCCAGATCAGCGGGAATGCCGGGGCCGCGATCGGCGACGGCGATCTCGACCGCGTCGGCGCGCGCCCCGGTGTGGACGGCGATCGCGCCTGCGGCCTGCGCCTGGGCGGCGTTCGACAGCAGGTTGGCGAACACCTGGCGCAGCAGGGCCGGATCGACGTCGATGACGGGCAGGGCGTCGCCGCCGACGAGAACCTGCACACCAGGAAACGCCGCCTCGGTTCCTCGCGCCGTCTCCGCCAGCAGCGCGCCGAGATCGCTGGGCGCCAGCGCCAGCGGCCGGTCGGACGCCAGGCTCAGCAGATCTTGGGTGAGGCGGCGCAGGCGTTCGACCTCTTCGGCGATGTCATTCAATGATTGGCGGTCGCGCTCGCCCAGGGTGGCGCCGTTGCGCTCGCGCATCAGGTCGATGGTGCCGCGGATGACGCCCAGCGGATTGCGGATCTCGTGCGCGGCCATCGCCGCCACTCGTGACAGCAACTCGCCGCGCGCCGCTGACGCTGCCGCTTGTTGCCGCGCGCGCTCGGCCCTGGCAAACCGGCCGGCCAGCACCGCCAGGGCCATCGCCGACAGCACCGCCAGCAGCACGGCGACGTCACGGGCCCGTCCCAGCCGGGTCTGCTCGGCGACGAATTGCTGACCGGCCTCCAGCACCAGCACGCTGCGCGCGCCGCCGGCGTCGCGGCCGACCGGAAAATATCCGGTCATCACCGTCAGCGCGCCGAACGCGTAACCGGGCACCACGGTCGGCGCACCGCCCAGCGCGGCCGCCACCTGGCGGGCATCGACGCGCAGCAGATCCGCCCGTCGGCCCGCCGTCCCGGCGGCGTCGGCGGCGACCCGCAGCGCCGGCGTCACCACATACGCGGCTTCCAGCCTGTTCGAGCGCATCACCGCTTGCAGATCGGCAGCGGTGGGCGCCTGGCGATCCAGCAGGGCCGCCGCCGATTCGCCGGCGCCGAACAGCCGTTCCTGCAGCACGCGCTCGACCGCGCCCGCCGCCGCTCGGTGCAGGTACAGCGTCGCCCCCAGGGCGCCCAAAAGACCGAGGGCCGCGACGGCGATCGGCGCTGCCCGCCGGGCGCGCGGCTCCGCCTCCGTCGACGTCTCGCTCGTCTTCATGGCCGGCGCCGTTCGGTCGCGGCGGCGGCCCGACGCGCGCGCGCCGCGCCGGCCTGGGCCTCGCCTCGTCGGTGTCCATCGCTGCGCAGAGCGGCCAGCGCTGCCGCCTCGTCGAAATAGGCCGCGGCCAGCGTCGCGCGCCCGGCCACCAGCGCCGCCTGTGCTTGGGTGTGATACCAGTCGATCGCCGCTGGTGCCGGCGCCGCGCTCAGAAGCGGCGCCAGGTCGCGCCGGATCTGGCGCGCCTGGGCGGCGATCTTGGGCGCGGGGTCGGCGCCCAGCGCGGCCAGCAGACGATCGGCGCAGGTGTAAAGGCGGGCGTCATAGCAAGCGAGCGCGTGGTAATAATCGAAGAGTCCGTCGCGCTCGCCCGGCGCCAGATCTTCCGCACGGGCAAAGGCCGTCAAGGCATCTTCGGCGCGGTTCAGTTTGACCAGGGCGGCGGCGACGTACCACGTGGCCCCCGGATCACCAGGGCCGGTTTTTTCCGCCGCGCGAAACTCGACCAGAGCTTCGGGGTAACGTTCTTCGCGAAAGGCCTGCGCGCCGGCCAGCATGTGTTCGGCAGGGGAGGCGGCGCGCGCCGGTGACGGGCGGAGCAGCGTCGCCACCAGCAACAGGCTCGGCGCCAGCGTTGCTTTCATCGAGCGAGCGGCGACGGCCGGGCTATTTTTGCTTGCCGGGAGCGTTTCCGGAGTTGCCGGGGTTGGTGGGCTTGCCGGCGCGCGCGCGGGCGGCGGCGGCGCGCGCTTGACCGGCGGCCGCGCGTTCGTCGGCGTCGTTGTTATGGGCGGCAGCCGCGGCGCTGCCTTGCGCGGCGCGATTGGCGGCGTCGGCGCGCGCCCCGTGGGCGGCGTTGTCCACCTGTTCCTGCGCGTCCGCTTCGGCCTTGCGCTCGGCCTGGGCTTTCTTCCCGGGCGCGCCGTTGTCGCCGTGTCGGCGCGGCGGCTGGCCCAGGCCATCGGGTAAGCGCGGCGGCTCACGCGGGACGTCGGCGCGTTCCAGCAGCGAAGCATGAGCGGCGGCCTTGGCGGATCCCGCACTGCGGGCGTTCTCCTCGGTGGCTCCCACGGACGAGGCCAGCGCCAGACAACCGACGCTGATCGCCACGGAGAAGGTGATGGACAGTTTCATCATCACGTTACCGATCAATCACAAGGCCTGCAAAATCTTCACTGACGGCCACCTGCACTATAGCCAGCAAAAGCTGGACCGTCGCGGCCGGCGCTGGTTTTGGCGGACATTTGCCCGGCGGTGTTCCCGGATGGGCGCTTGGTTGTCCCGGATGGTTCAGCTGGTCGCGGCTGGTTCAAAAAAACGCCAGCGTATAGACGGCGCCGGCCATAGCGGTGAAATGGGTGTAGGTGTAATCAGGCACGGTGGAGGTGGCGCGGCGGACAGTCAGGGTAAGGCGCGCGGCCCAGCGCGGCGTCAACGACCATTCTGCGCCGCCGAGGCCGTCGAGAAACCGGTCGCGTCGATCCACGCCCGACAGGGGATCGGGCGCGGCGTAACGCCGAAACGCCAGGTCGGCCTCGACGAACAAGCGCCCGCGGTCGTCGGCCACCGCCAGCCAGGCGTGGCAGCCGGGCCCGTGCTCCCAGTAGGTCAGCGACGCGGCCCGGGCGTCGTCGTGGGCGCCGTGATAGGCGCAGGCCGCGATGGTGCCACCGTCGCCGTGCGCCGCCGCCTCGGCCTGGGCGAAGAGCCGGGTGCCCGAGTATCCGGCTGTTTCCTCCTGCAGGAATGATTCGAAGCAGGCAAAGGCGGCGACGGCGAACGAGAACCTTGGCGTCGCGCGCCAGCGGCCCTCGGCGGCCAGGCGATGGGCGGACAGATAACGGGCCGCCCCCAATGTAAAAAAATCGTAAGCGTACTCTCCGGTGGCGAAGCTGGGCCCGGCCCCCTGACGCCAGCCCAGCGCGCCGCCGACGGCGCCGAGATCGTACGCCCCCAAAGTGAACTGCTTGCGGTACTGGCCGGCGGCCCGGGCGAAGGGACCGCTGCGACCGAACGGCTGCCCCAGGGCAGCGACGGTTTCGCTGGCGGCGCCGTCGCGGCTGCTGGGCACAATCAGACTGCCGTCGGGGGTGAGGGCGACATTGGAATCGTAGCCGGCCTCGGTGAGGAACGAAGCCACCGCGCGAGCGTCACCCTGAGCGGTGCGGATGATCTCCGCCGCTGACCGGCGCAGCGGGCTGGTGGACGATGCGGCGATCGCGCGCAGGCGATCGGCGGCTTCGGTGTCTTCGTCGTCGCGCAGGGCGATGAGGCCCAGGAAGACGGTCGCCGAATCGGCCAGCGCCGGATCGGCGGCCGCTTCGCGCAGCAGCGGGCGCGCGCGATCGAGGGCGCCGAGCTCGAACCAGCAGACACCCGCCAGCAAGCTGGCCGCGGTTTCGTGCTCGGCCAGCCGGATCGACTCGAACAGCGCGGCTGCTTCCCGTCGGCGGCCGGCCTTCATCAGGCCGAGCGCCGTGCTGAAGCGATCGGGCCCGGCGTGGTCGTCGGCCGGCGTCTCATGACAAAGGCGAGCCAGGGCAGCGCGAGCACGCGCGTTGGCCGGATCGCGGCGGATCGCTTCCTGATACGCGACGGTGGCTGTGTCGCGGCGGCCGCCGGCCAGCTCGTCATCGGCGATGTTCAGATAAACCGCCGCCTGATCGCGGTCGCGCGCCGTCGCGCCCTCGGGAACCACCGCGCAGGGATCGACGGCCACCGCCCACATCAGGGCCAGCATCGGCGTCAGCACACCGGACCCCGTACGTGGCGGGACAGCTCGTGTACCGATCCGGACAGCCCGGGCCCGACGGCCGGCGCAGAGCGGCGTCCACCCCCGGTCCGGCGATTGCAATCGCTCTTCTTCACATGAGCCACTCGATCCTGCGTCGCCTGATCCGCTGTTCCTTCGGCGGGATGTTGCTGCTGGCGGGCTGCCACGGCGACGGCCCAGAGCTGGCCGTCGACGCCGCCAACGGGGGCGGCGCCACGCGTGGCAACGGCGGCAACGCCGGGACCAACGGCAGCGACGCCGGCGGGACCGCGGGCAGCGGCGACGGCGGCGGGAAGATCCCGGTGGGCAGCACCCAGTGCAGCGACGGCATCGACAATGACGGCGATGGTCTGATCGACTATGACGATCCCGAATGCGTCGGCCCGCTGGACAACGACGAAGGATCGTTCGCCACCGGCATCCCGGGCGACAACGTGGATCCGTGCAGGCAGGATTGCTTCTTCGACGGTAATTCTGGCATGGGCGACGATGGCTGCGATTGGCAGCTCAAATGCGATCCGCTGAACGTCGGCGCCACCGCCTCTCATCAGTGCGCCTATGACGCCAAGTATGTCCAGACCCACGCCATGGAGTGCTCGGTCAGCGCCTCGCAGTCCGCCGCTTGCATCAAGAATTGCCGGCCGCTGACGCCGAACGGCTGTGACTGCTTTGGTTGCTGTTTGATCCCCGGCGCGGCGACGGCGATTCGTCTGGCCGGCACGTGCACGGCCAAGGACTTTGGCGATCCCAGCAAGTGTCCGCCTTGCACCCAGGTCCAGCAGTGCAGCAATCCCTGCGATCATTGCGAGCTGTGCGTCGGCAAGACCACGCTGCCCGCCGATTGCGCCAACAACCCCGGCGACGGCGGCGCGCCCACCCCCGACGCCGGAACGACCCCCACGCCGAGCTGCGGATCGTACGCCGTCTGCGCCCGCACGGCGCAAGGGAGCATCGATCCGGTCACCGCTTGTCCGCAGAACTACGGCTGCGTGCAAGGCTGCTGCATCCCGACCGTGATCATCCCATAAGGCCGGCGGCGGCGTTGGCTTGGGCGGCCGGCCTCATCCATGGCTCGGGCCGAAAGGAATTTCGAACGCGAACATGGCGCCTTGTCCGGGGCGGCTGTCGACCCGGATGGTTCCTTCGTGGGCGTCGATGATCTGTTTGCTGATCCACAGACCCAGGCCGAAGCCGCCGAAGTGACGGCTGGAGACGCCGCGCTCGAAGCGTTCGAAGATGCGTTTTTGTTGCTCGCGCGGAATGCCGATGCCGCGATCGGCGACCGACAGGCGCGCCAGCGGGCCTTCGACGCTGACCACCACGTCGATGGGTTTGCCGGCGCCGAACTTGATCGCGTTGGCGAGGAGGTTGGTCAGCACTTGTTCCAGGCGCAGGCGATCCCAGCACCCCACCGCCGTCGCTGGGGCCGATAGCTGCAGCTCGCATCCGGCGGCGGTGGCGGCCGCGCGCATGGTTCGCACCACGTCCTGCACCAGCGTCACCAGGTCCATCTCTTTGCGCTCCAACTCCAGCCGGCCGGCCGACAGGCGCGAGATGTCCAGCAAGGTGTCGACCAGGCGGGTCATGCGTCGCACGTGGCCGCCGGCGCGTTCCAGATCGGCGGACAGCCGCCCGTTGGCCAGGTGTTCGGCGCCGCGCTTTTGCACCATGCGATCCATGTTCTCGACCTGCAGCTGCATCGCCGCCAGCGGCGTGCGCAGCTCGTGCGAGGCGATGGACAGGAATTCATCGCGCACCCGCACCGACGACAAAAGCTCAATCTCCAGGTTCTTGCGTTCGGTGATGTCGATGCAGGACCCGATGTATCCGGCGAAGCGGCCACTGGTGTCATAACGGGGCGTGCCGCGATCGAGGATCCAGCGGTACTCGCCGTCGGCGCGGCGCAGGCGATACTCCATCTCGAATAATTGTCGATGGCGGAAGGCGGTCATGTACGTGTCGACGCAGTCTTGAAAATCTTCGAAGTACACGCCCTCCGCCCAGCCCACGCCCCACTCCTGCTCCAGCGTGCGGCCGGTGAAGGTCAGCCAGGTCTGGTTGAAGAACGTGCACAGCGCGCTGGTGTCCGACATCCACAGCAACACCGGCGCCACATCGGCCATGATCTTGAAACGCGACTCGCTCTCCTGGACGTGCTGCTGTATCTGCCGCTGCTCGGTCACGTCGCGCACGATGGCGATGACACCGATGGTGTCGCCTTGATCGGATCGCCAGGGCGCGTAGCGGCGCTCGCAGTAACCGCTGCGGGCGGCGCCGGCGGCCAGGAAGGGTTGGTCGCGGGCGGCCACTTCTTCGCCGGCCAGGGCGCGGCGAATCGACGTCAGCTCCTGGTTCTCGACCAGGAATGGCAACAGCTCGGGCGCTGGTTTTCCCACCGCGTCGTCGGCGGTGGTGCCCAGCAATCGCTCCATGCCGCTGTTCCAGTAGCAACAGCGCAGCTCAGGATCGAAGACCGCCATGCCCTCGGCGCTGGCGATCACCAGCTGCCGGGCCAGATCAACGGGCAGGGGTGCCTGGCTCATGAGGTCGGTCGCAGCTCCAGTCGATCGATGAAGCCCAGCGCGCGCTCGCGGCTGGCGGCGACCAACGCCGCGCCCCCGTCGCCTAGCAAGGGAACCAAGGCCTCCGCGGCCAGCAGCGCGCGCGGCCACCAGATCTCGCGCCAGCGTTCCACCGCCGCGCGGTTGGCAGGTGACGCCCGCAACGCCACCGCCAGCAGCGACGCCGTCCACTGCCGATGCCAGTCGCAGTCACGGTTCAGCGACGAGGCGATCTGGCCCAGCAGGAAATCCCCGCGCTCCTTCGCCAGCAGCGGCAGCTGGACCATGAACAGATCATCCAGCAACGGCTTGGCGCAAACGTTGAGGGCCACGAACGCCTCGCCCCAGTCATAGGCCACCAGCAGCCGCTCGACCAACTCGCGCAGCGGTTGCCACGTCGGATCTTCTTGCCAGGCCGCCAGGCTGCCATCGCCGAAGGACGGACGCTGCAGACGAACTTGGGCCATGCGATAGGCGATGCGCTGGATGCGCCGGGTCTCGTCGGCCGCCTGTAAAAGCGCGGCGATGGTGATGCGGCTGACCGGGGCCATCTGCCCGACGTACGCCGCCACCATCTGAAAGCCGTGAAAGACATACCGCAGCGGCGTCAGCGCCCGTTCCAGCAACGCGTGCGCGGCGGCCGGCTGGTCCTGGTCGTAGTGCGATTCCTCCATCGATCGCAGCACCCCGTCGACGTGCGCTTCCTGGGCCTGTTGCAGGCGCACGTACGCGGTGTAATCGGTCTGCCGGGGATCGGCGAAGGTGGCCCAGTCCGCCGTCGCCAGCGGCGATTCTTGCTGGTGCCGCCGATACCAATCGCCCAGCGGAACGTTGACGGCGAACGGCCGGCTGCCGCGATAGTCCAGCGCCGAGGTGGCGATGTCATATCGGGATGGCTTGCGCGGCAGATCGGCCAGGTGCGCGTACGTCTTGAGCGGGCTTCCGGCCAGCCTGGCCATTCAGCGCGCTCCTTTCGGCGGCGCCGATGGTGGAAGGTTGGCGTTGCCGCCAACCAGTTCCCAGCAGGCTTCGTCCTCGTCGACGTGAAAGTGGCCTTTGAACGACGACATCACCAGCTCCAGGTCGCCGGGCAAGACGAACCGGCGGCGCAAGATGGACTCGATGGCCGCGCGGCTGACGGCGCAGCGAGCGTGGCACGATACGCGCAAGTAAGCGCCGCGATCGACGACGCGCACGTCATCGTTCTGCTGGCGAATGGCCAGCACGATGGCGTTCGCCACCGGTCCCGCCTGTAGCACCGGCCCCACGCTTTGCCGATCATTTTCCCTCTGGGTCGTCATCGTCCACCACCCCTTCGTCAGAGGCATCCACCCAGATGCCGTCGTTGTCGACCGCCACCCGAAATTTCTGCAGCCGCACACCCGACGGATTGATCCCGCAGCCGGTGCGCGAGTCGTATTCCCAGTAGTGAACGTCGCACAGCAGAACGTCGTCGATGAGCCGCCCGGTCGACAGCGGCACCCCTTTGTGCAGGCAGCGATCGGCGTAGGCGCAAACCTGGCCGGCCACGTTCAGCACCACCACCGGCTGTCCGTCGACCACCACGCCTTTCATTTCACCAGGGCGCAGATGGTCCAGCGCCGCCACCCGCCGCAGGGCCATCAGCGGCCTCCCGTTACTTCAAACTTGTCCAGCGCCGACAGGCCAGCGGCGGCGACGGTCATCTCGGCGTCCAGGGCGCGGCCGGCGACGACGATGCGCAGCCTGCGCAGGGGCGCGACGCGCACGTCGGCCGCCGACTGCAGCTTCTCCGCCAGCCGCCCCAACGTGTCTTCCGCGCGGGCCAGGATCAAAAGCCCCATCGAATCGCCCTGCAAAAATCCGTAAAGCGGAATCATCGCGGTCGCTCCGCCCACGGGTAATGGCCCCCGTACGCGTCCTTCCCCCAGGTTTCGAAGCTGAGGCCGAAGTATTCGCGCAGCAGCGCCACCAGGTTGGCGGGCGCCTCGCCGGCCAGCACCCGCTTCACCACGTCCTTGTGATCGGCATAGCGGCCGGTTTCCTGTTCGAAGATCCAGCGGCACGGCTCGGAGCAGAAGATGTATTTCTGGCCGTTCGCCTGCACGGTGGTGGCGCCGTTGGCCCGCGGCGTCCCGTTGCACAGCACCAGCTGGCACAGGTGACAAAACCCGATGATCGCCGTGCCGTGCACGCCAAAGTCGTTGCTCGGATCCGTCTCTTTCCAGCGCTGGGTGATGCGTTCCCAGATCGGATCCAGATCGTCCCACGACTCCGGATAGTGCGCGCGCAACCAGCGCCGTTCCTCCGGCCCTGGCACCACCAGATCGAACCAGACAGAAGCGCGATAGGTGTACGCGCTGACGTAAACCATGTGGTGATAATTGTTCAGCGCCTGTTCGAACATCGGCCAGTACCAGGGACGCGACAGGCCGACGTCTTCCAACATGCGCAGGTACTGATCGACGATCCACTCCTGCACGAATTCTTTGAACGACGACGTCCGCTGGTGCAGCGGCGTCAGGTAATCCATGGCGAAGCCGGTGATCACGGCGAAAAGCAGCCAGCTGCGCCAGAACCATTTGTCCACCAGGTACTGGGCGTATTCGCGGTCGTGTTTGACCAGCGTGCGCAGCACGGGCTCGCCGATCTGGGCGTGGCGGGCCTCGTCGCTTTGAATGCTGCCCAGCATTTTTTCGAACAGGTGATCGCCCACCTGCCGGGCCAGCGCCGACAGCCCCACGAACTGAAGATTGGTGAAGCCGGTCTCGAAGACAAAGTTGGTGGCCACCGCGAATTCGATGGCGTTGGCGCCGGACAGAAGCTCGTCGCTGAGGTGGCGGGCGGCGATGGCCACCCAGTTGTTCGAGTGATAAAGCCGGTGCGTCCAGTCAAACTGCGGATCGTGCGCCACCAGATCATGCATCAGCAAAAGCGGAATCTGGGTGTGGCGGAATTCATCCAGGGCGCCGAACAGCGCGGTGGTTCGCCAGGCGCTGGTGCGGCCAAAGCGGGCGGCGCGCAGGTTGCCGATCACCGCGGCGAACTCGGCCAGGGGCAGACTGGCGGTGTGCAGTTTGACCGCGCTTAACCACTCGCGGGGCAGTTTGCGGAAATCATCGGGACGCCCCACCGCCTCTTGCACCGCGAACAAAGCCGATTCCTTTTCGTGCTGGGTGGCCACGTACTCGGCATAGGTGGTACGGAAAGGTTCGTCCCAGGCCGACCACTCTTCCCACGGCAGCCACGGCTGGCCAGCAGGGATAAGCGGGAAGGCCTCCGCTTCGGAGACGTAACTCGGCTGCCAGTCCAGGTGGCGGGCGAGATCGAACCACTGTGCGCGTTTGAGCATGGCGCGCCAAAGATCAGCGTAACGCTTTTCCGGATTTTTCGCTCGCCTGGCGACCGCTTCGCTCGACGCCGAGAGTTTTCTTCAAGGAACCTGGAGGCCCGCTGCTTAAAGACGCCGGGCCGAGCGAAACGATCGGGCGTAAAGCCCTGTTCCGTCGAGCAGCGAAGCGCCGTGCTCGTCACCCAATGTAGGTCCGTTGGCGCCCTTGCGGCTGGAGATAAACCGAAGGTGCCCGCCGAGATCTTTGTCCAGGTAGATGCCCACGTGATCGATGGCGGTGCCGTCGGAGGGATCGGCGTCGAAAAACACCAGGTCGCCCGGCTGCAGCCGATCGAGGGGCGGTGGCGCTGTCGTGGTTCCCCTCGCTGCATGCCTGGCGATGATCACCACGCCGGGCGCCAGCGTGTTCATCTGCGCGGCCCGGCGCGGGATGGCGTCTCCGACGGTGACCGCCGCGTGCGCCATCGGCAGACCAGCGCGAAAACCCCAGATCATGCGGATGAACCCAGAGCAATCCAGACTGTGCAACATGTCGCCGCGTGGTCGCCTTTTCTTCCCGTCGGCGAAGGACCACGGCTGGCCCAGGTAATCGTTGAAGTCGGCGCCTTCTCGGCGCGCGCCGCGAATTCCAGGCGGCCCATAGTCGGCGTCGCCGGCGATCTGCACCTGGTGGTCGTCGAACAGGGGCGGCGCGCCGGCGATGTATTGCATCGATAGCGCCAGAATGTCCGGACGGGCGTCGGCCAGCGCGGCGTTCAGCCAGGCGGTGGTGGCGACGTCGATCGTGCCGGCGAACGGCGCGGGCAGCACGCGAACCCAGGCCGTGGTGACCACGGCGGACTTGGCGGTGGCCTCTTCGAAGCGGCGTTTCGGCCCCACCAAGACGACGCTGCGGGCGTCGTCCGTCAGCATCGCGCGCGCCGTGCCGCAGGGTCGTTCCACCCGCGTACGCGGTGGATCAGCCAGGCGGGTCAGGCAGAACGCATCGACTGCCGGCGTCGGCGGCGGTGTTCGATCGACGGCGGTCGCACCGGCAGGCAGCAACCCCGTGCAGGCGCCGGCGATCAATCCAGCGCCGCACGCGACGATGGCCAAGCCGCGCAGTGAAATCATCTGCCGCACCACCCTATCGAACCCGCTTGACCGTCGCCACCTTTCGACTAGCGTCGCACACAGAAGGTTTGGTGCGCTTTTGAAAACACGTTCAACTTGGGGGTTGGCCGTCGGGGCGCTGGTCGGCAGTCTGCTGGCCGCCCAATCGGCGTCGGCCGTGGCGCCGTTCAAGATCTTCATGATCGCCTCGACCGCGCCCGATCATCTGGAGATGACCGCGGCGGCCCGCACCGCGCTGGCCCAGCTGGGACCGGCCAACGGTTTCACCGTCGATTTCACCACCGATCCGACGCTGATCAACGACGCCAATCTGGCCCAGTATCAAGTCTTCCTGCAGATGCACCTGGCCCCGTTCGAGATCAACCTTGATCAACGCGGCCCGCTGGAGCGATTTGTTCAATCGGGCAAGGGCTGGGTGGGCGTGCACGGCGCTGGACTTATCATTCCCTCGTCGTACGTGAAGCGGAACTATCCCAACTGGGATTTTTATTCGACGCTGCTGGGCGGGATCGTCTGGGTGACGCACCCGGCGTTGCAGAACGGAACCGTGATCATCGAGGATCGCGCGCAGCCGATGACCAAGAACTTGCCGGCGACGTTCACCATCCGTGACGAGTGGTACGAATGGGACGCCAATCCTCGCACGAAGGTGCACGTCCTGGGCGATGCGGACGAGAAGACTTATCAGCAGGTGAAGCCGCAGGGCGACCACCCGATGATCTGGACCTGTCCGGCGTTCCAGCGCGCGATCTATATCGGCATTGGTCACGACGCCTCGGACTGGAACAACAACAATTTTTCGATGCTGATTCGCGATTCGTTGTTGTGGGCGGCCAGCGGAACGCTAACGGCTCCGCCGACCGACGGCGGTGTCGACGGGAGCAGCGCTGACGCGGCCAGCGCGGACGGCGACGTCACGAACGGCGGCGACGCGGCGGCTGACAGCCTCAGCGCCGACGGCGGAGGAAGCGGCGGCCAGGCGACGGGCGGCAGCGGCGGCGGGACGGCCGGCGGCGGAGCAGGCGGAGGCAAATTCGGAACCGGGGGCGCGGCGGGCGGAGCAGGGAGGTCCGGCAGTGCTGACCACGGTGGCTCTGGCGCTTGTTCTTATGGTGCTGGCGGCGGCGTCAGTGCCATGGGCGGCATTTTGTTTGTGACATTGATCGCGCACCGGCGCAGGCCGCAGAAACGCCGGCCACGGGCCTGAAATCGTCCGATAAATAAACCGGCTCTCGGCGCCGTCCAAGCCGGCGAGGCCGAAGATTTGCCCTCACCCACTTCCGCCAGCCGATTTCGTCGCAATATTTTCGGGGTGGGCGCAGTTTATCCGAAAGACACCACCAGCCATTCGTTAAGACGGTGCGTGAAAGTGAGGCGTTCGCGATCATGAGCCACATCCCGGGAACAGAAGAGCAAAGTCCCTTTGTCCGCACGCTGCACGGAGGCTCGGGCATTCCGGGATCAGAGGTGGTGGCCGATCGCACCGGATCGATCTACAAGCTCGGCCGTCGGCTGGGAACAACGGGCGACGTCTTCGAGCTTGAGGACAGCGCCTTCGCCGAGCCGGCGGTGATCAAACTGTTTCCGCGCGCCGCCGGGCTGGACGCTTACGCGCTGGACGCGTTCGCGCGCGCCGCCGCGGCGGCGTCGGCCATCGGCCATCCGCAGATCGCGCGCACTCTCGACGCCGGCGTGCTGGAGAACGGCACGCCCTTCCTGGTGGTCGAAAGATTGACGGGCCAGACACTGAAAGAGCTCCTCGCGCATCGGGTGGCGCTGGCGCCGGCCGATGGTTTGGCGCTGCTCCGTGCCGTCGGTGGCGCGTTATCCGCTGCGCACGAGGCCGGTCTGGTGCACGGCGAGCTTCGCCCCGACAATATCTTTGTCGTCGACAGCCAACGGCGCGCCGGGCCGGGCCGTGGACCGGCAGTCAAGGTTCTGGACTTCGGCGTCTCGTATCTGACCGCGCCGCTTCGGCAGATGGGACTGGCGGTCAGCGACGAGGCGCTGTCATTTCTCAGTCCCGAACAGATGCAGGTGCAGGTGCTGCCCGACGAGCTCGACGGCCGCACCGACGAATATGCTCTGGCGGTGGTGGCGCACCGTTTGCTGGCGCCGGCGCAAGCGCGGCGCTCACCGGCTTTGACGGCGGTGTTGAGCATGGCCCGCAGCGAGAAGGCCGCCGATCGTTTCGACAGCATCGAGCTTTTCCTGACCGCGCTCGGCGAGGTGGTGGGGGGCGCCGGTTCGACCGCCGCCTTCGGCGTGCGACGCGAAACGCTGAAGCCGTTGCCGGACACAGACATCACGCCCATCGGCGGCGGCACGCCGTCGCCGCGGCCCATGCCTCGCCACCTGGCCCGCGGTGGCCAGAGCGGCGGCTACGGGACGATGACCCGGCAGTTTTTCGAGGAAGGCAACCGGATGGACGAAGAAGCGGTCGCCGCCGCGCGAAATCCGTCGCTGGCGGTGGCAACATCCGGGGCCTCGCTGTCGGCGCTGCGCATCCCCACCCACCGCGGTCGCAAGGTGGTGGCCGCGGTGGCCGTGCTTGCCGTGGCCGGTGTGGTGGCGATGGCGTGGTCGGGCATGTGGGGTCCGCTGCTGGCGGTTCGGGAGAACGCTGGTGTCGTGTTCTCGAAATTGCAGCACCCGAACGGCTCGGAAGCGCGACCTCTGCCGCCAACCGGCGCATCCGCGCCGATCAAGCCTGCGATCCCGGTCGCGTCGGCGGCCGCCCCCGCCGCGCCAGGCGCAGCGATCGCCGCCGCGCCGATGCCGTCGCCGTCCGTGGTCACCGAGCAGCCAACGCCGCGGACGGAAAAAACCGCCGTGGCCGCCGCGCCAGTCGCTGCTTCACCGAAGCCCTCGCCCGAGCGGGCCACCGCCCCATCGCCGACCGCCCAGCGGCCGAAGGCGAATGAAACAATCGCGAACCCCGGCGACGATCTGGCGTCGTCTCGCCGCCCGGCGCCAGCTGTGCAGCGGGCGTCCGGCCGGCACGAGCCGCTGCGCGGGTACGTCTGGTCGCCGAAGGAACGTCGTCTGGTTCGATCGAATCGTTCGGACGCCGACGCGCCTCTCCCGCTCTCGCGGCAATCAACATCATCATTATCATCATCGCCCCCGTCATCGGCGCCTGCGCAATGGGCGGTCCCATCGCCGTCGGCGGCCTCCTTTTCATCCCTGCCGGTTCCCTCGCCGATCGAGCCGCCGCCCCAGGCGCCGCCCGTCCTCGATCCGGGAGCCCACGAACCCTCGCCGTCTCCGGCTCCGTCGCCCGCGCCCGTCGTTCCTTAGTCCGGCCGCGCGGCCGTTCCATGGGGGGGGCCGCGCCGGCCGGTGGATTGGGCGTCAAAAAAATAGGCGCCCCGACTCATCGCCGTTCGTTCTCTTGCCGCCGTCCCGGGGGAAGTGGCCGGCGCGCTGGTCTTTCTAGCGGTACGCGAATTGCGTCCTTTGGCGGCAAATCGGATGCGGATTTTGGAGGCGCGGTTTCATCCCGACGCTCAGCTGACGGGCGAGGGCATCGTGGTCGGCCGGGTGCGTTGCACCGGCGGCAAGGCGACCGTTGAAGCTCAGCCCGGCGTCGCCACCTCCGGTCCACCCGCCACCATGTTGCACAAGCTACAGTACCTGGTGAGCATCTGCGTCCCGGGCCCTTTCGATCGGTTGCGCCGTCTGCGCAGCCGCTACTGGTCGTTTGTGGAGATCGCGCCTCCGGGCGCCGAAAAAGGAGAAGGGTGATCATGAAACGTGGTGGTTGGTTCGTGTTGTCTGGTTTGGTCTCGGTCGTGGCGGCAGGTGGCTGTTCCCATCAGACGCCGCCGGCGCCGCAGCAACCCACGGCGGCAGAAATCCCCCCGGCGGTGAAGGCGGCACCTCGGGTGGCCCGCGTCGAAGCGCCGCCGGCGGCGATGCAGTCGACGGATCCGGCGTCGATTTACTTTGATTTTGATTCGTCGCTGCTGGGCGCCGACGCGCGCAACACACTGGCCAAGGTGGCCACCAAGCTCAAGGACCAGGACGCCACCGCCATCTCCGTCGAGGGCAACTGCGACGAGCTCGGCACCGTCGAGTACAACCTGGCACTGGGGCAGCAGCGCGCCGACGCCGCCAAACAATACCTGGTGCGCATGGGCGTCGACCCACGGAAGGTGCAGACCGCCAGCTATGGGTCACAACGCCCGCGCTATCCTGGCCACGACGACAGCGCGCGCGCCAAGAACCGTCGCGACGACATCGTCAATCGATGACGGTGCGCTGCGCGCGCGTCGCCGGCGAAAATGATGTCTCATACTCGTCTCGATGGCGCGCGCACGAAAATTGAGTCTGTCTGTCCGTCTGGCGTTGGCGTCGCTGGGGACGGCGGTGGCGATCGGAACGGTGTGCGCGGTGGGGATGTTCTCGCTGGACGACGTGTGGCGCACGTCCAGCGTGTCGGTGTCGCGGCACCTCGAGCTTTTGGACGACGCCGCCGCTTTCGGCGCGCTGCTTTACCAGAAAGGATTCGCCGCCGAGTACATGCTGACGCGCGATCGCCGCTGGCTGGCCGAGCTGGAGAGCAGCCGCGCGCCGTTCGAGCAGTGGCTGCGGCAGGCGCGCTCGACCGCCGGCAGCGCCGACGAAGGGCAACTGCTGGATCAGATCCAAAACGAATACAGCGCCTACGACCTGGGCCGCAACGAAGCGATCACCTTGTTCGACGCGGGCGAGCAGGACAAGGCGGTGCGTTCGCTGGCCGGCAATTACGCCCACCTGCAACGGCTGCTGGCGCTGTTCACCCAGTCGGGCCAGCTTGGCCGTCGTCAGCTGGCTGGTCAGTTTGGCGCCGCCGAAAAATCCGTCAGCCGGATGGCGCGCGTGCTGGTGGGCACCAGCATCGCCGGCGCGCTGGCCAGCCTGCTGGTTGGTTTCTGGTGGGCGCGGCGAATCACCCGCCCGATCTACGAGCTGCGGGTGATGGTCGATATGGCCGCCGAACGCACGCGCATCCAGGTCCGTTCCGGGCGGCAAGACGATCTCGAGAGCCTGGGCGAGCAGGTGGGCGCCCTGGTGAAGAAGCTGGAAGATACCGACGCTGCGCTGGTCGAGCACCGGCGCCGCCTGATTCAAAGCGAGAAGCTGTCTGCGGTGGGCGAGATCTCGGCCAAGCTGGCCCACGAGGTGCTAAACCCGCTGGCGGGGATGAAAGCCGCCGTGCAACTGCTGGCGCGTCCGGGGCATCCGCCTTCGCCGGGCCAGCTCGGCGAGACCGCCGAAGCGCTGAACCGGGAGATCACCCGCGTGGAGGCGTTACTGCGGCGGCTGACCAACTATGCGCGGCCGCTGGCTCCGCGCATCGAGGTGTGCACGGTGACCAGCCTGCTGGACGGCGCGGCCGACGCTGCGCGGGCCACCTTCGCCCGGCTGGGCGTGATGTTGTCCCGCGCCCAAGAATCGGAGCTGCCGCCGCTCGAGGTGGACCCGCTGCTTTTGACCCAGGCGCTGACCAATCTTCTGATCAACGCCGCCGAAGCGTCACCCCTCGGATCGACGGTCACCGTCACCGCGGCCAGCCGGCCGTCGCTGGGACAGCCGTCAGTGGCGATCAGCGTCGCCGACTGCGGCAGCGGGATCGCGCCGCCGCACCTGGCGCGCCTCTTTCAACCGTTCTTCACCACCAAGGCCAACGGTCATGGCCTGGGTCTGGCGGTCAGTCAGAACGTCCTGGCCGAACACGGCGGCCGCATCACCGCCGAGAACAAAGCGCCGCTGGTCGGCCCGGGCGCGGTCTTCACCGTGCACGTCCCCATCGTTCGGTGACACGCTGATGAGCACACACGTCCTGATCGCTGATGATGAAGCGCTGATTCGCCAATCGCTGCGCACGGTGCTTTTGCAGGAAGGGTTCGAGGTCAGCGTGGCCAGCAATGGCGACGAGGCCGGGCGCCGTTTTCAGGACGAGCGCCCCGACGTCGTGTTGCTGGATCTCGTGCTGGGCGAGGACGACGGGCTGGCCTTGCTGCGGCGCTGGCGGCAGGACTCACCGGACACCAAGATCATCTTGATCTCCGCGCACGGATCGATCGAAAGCGCAGTGACGGCGATGAAGCTGGGCGGGTACGACTTTATCAAGAAGCCGTTCGACCTGGAGGAGATCGTCGCCGCCGTCCGCAACGCCGCCCGCACCAAGGCGCTGGAGCAACGGGTGGCGTATCTGTCCGAACGCGATCGCAAGCAGCTGTCCGACGGCGACGTCGTGTGGGCGTCGGCTCCGATCATGAAAGTGATCGACGAGGTCCGCCTTTACGCCAAGAGTGCGGTGTCGACGATCCTCATCACCGGCGAAAGCGGGACCGGCAAGCAGATCGTCGCTCGATTGTTGCACGACGAATCGCCGCGCGCCGTCGGCCCGTTCGTCGAGTTGAACTGCTCGACCATCCCGGAGAATCTGGTGGAAAGCGAGCTGTTCGGTCACGAGCGCGGCGCCTTCTCCGATGCCCGCGAGCGCAAGCTTGGCCTCGTGGAGATCGCCGACGGCGGCACGTTGTTTCTGGACGAGGTCGGCGACCTGGCGCCGCCGGCCCAGGCAAAGCTGTTGACGTTCATCGAACAGCGGAGCTTTCGCCGCGTCGGCGCCACCGCCTCGCGCACTGTCGACGCGCGGGTGATCGCGGCGACCAACTGCGATCTGGCGGCGATGGTGACGGCGCGCCACTTTCGCGCCGATCTCTGGTACCGACTGAACGCCATCACCGTCGTGCTGCCGCCCCTGCGCGAACGCCGCGCCGACGTGCTGCCCCTGGCCCGCCATTTTCTGGCCGCCGCCAGCACACAGTTTCGGCGCCGCTGGCAGTCGATCAG
This sequence comes from Polyangia bacterium, assembly GCA_036268875.1. Taxonomy (GTDB): domain Bacteria; phylum Myxococcota_A; class Polyangia; order Fen-1088; family Fen-1088; genus DATKEU01. The sequence continues at coordinate 80,257 of DATATI010000036.1, forward strand.
TCCGGAGGCGGGGGCGCTGCTAGAAGCGTATGGCTGGCCCGGCAACGTGCGCGAGTTGCGCGCCGTGGTCAGCCGGGCGGCCTTGCTGCACGACGAGCAGATCATGCGTCCGTCGCACCTGCCGCCGGACTTGGTGGCGGCGGCGTTCGTGGCGCCGCCCGTGGCCAGCGGTGGCGGCGGCTCTGCTTCGGCAGTGGCGGCGGGACCGGCGGGGATCCCGTCGCTGGAGACGATCGAGCTTTTGCACATTCGCCGCGTGCTGGACCTTTGCGGCGGCAATCGCACCGTGGCCGCGCAGCACCTGGGGATCACCCGACAGACGCTGTCGAAAAAGATCGGCAGCGCCGACGACGGCGACTGAGCGAGCACCGTTGCGCCGCCCGGCCCGCAGTGCCAAGTTTGCCGGCGATCGTGTGCTATGACCTGTTTTTTACCGGCCGCCGGTGGCGATTCCGACGGAAGGTCGCGGAAATCCGGGAGCGGCGATGAGGTATCGTTCTTGCGTAGACTCGGCGGCGACAGGGTGGCGCGCGAAAGCCAGCGCAACCTGGATTGTGGTGGGGATGTTGTGCTGGCCCTGGACAGCACGATCAGCAAACACGCCGACGCCCCTTCATTCTTCGTCCTCGCCGTCGCCGACGGATCTGCGTGCCGCCGCCGGTCCGATGCAGGAGCTTCGCCGTGTCGACGCGTTGGTGCAGTCGCTGGGCAGTCGACGTCTGCCCGCCTGGTCGCCGGAGGCCGACGCACGCCGAATGGCCATGCAGCGAGAGCTGGATCAGCTGATCGATTTTGAAGAGATCTGTCACCGCGCCCTCGGACCTTCGTGGAGCGGCGTTCCCGCGGACAAGCGCGGCGAATTCGTCAAGACGTTGCGGACGCTGGCCGGTCGCACCTATGTCGATGCGTTGACCAGCGGTCGCGATTATCGCGTGGTGCTGGATCGCCAGATCATCAATGGCAGCGAGGCGCGGGTGACGGGCACCCGGACGCGGCGCTCGCCGGGAGCGGCACCTATCGCCGTCGAATATTGTCTGGTCCTACGACAAGGCCGGTGGCGCGTGGCCGACGTGATCGTCGACGGCTCCAGTCTGGTGGCGAATTATCATCGCGAGTTCGCTCGCGTCATCAAGCGGGAGTCGTTTGACGGCCTGCTGGCGTCGATGAAAGAGCGCTTGCGTCGGTCTGATCCGAACTGATCCGCTGTCGCGCATCGGTCAGACCGATTTTTCAAGGTGGCCGGTCCACCACGGAAAAAATCGTTGGAATCCGGGGAAGGAATTGGCCGCGACGGTCCTCAAAAAGAGGTCGACCAGATCCGTCGTCGACGGGAATGACTGCGTCGCAAGCGAATACAAATTCACAGTGCATTAAACTGGTTGGGTATAAGTAAATAGCCCATTGGCGTCCGTGCTTGCATTTTTCTTGGTGTGGGACTAGAGCAACGCTTGTCAGGTCTTTGTATCCAAAGCTGGCGGACAGATCCCGTTAGGGACCTCACCGCATTAATGGCTCGGAACCGCTCGCGCTGGAGCGGTCGTATGAAGGAGGGGGTGCCTATGCGTCCGTTTTTTGCCCGTTATTCATCGGCCTTTGTTCTCGCCGGAGCTGTCGCCCTGGCGGCGACGTCGTGCGGCCACCCCGCCGTGACGGGAGGGCCCGGCAACCAAAGTGGCAGCGGCGGGGATTCGTCGTCTGGCAACGGGGGCAACGGACAGGGTGGGACGGTCAGCAGCGGCAGCGGCGGCAACGGCGGCAACACCGTCGGCAGCGGCAGCGGCGGTTCAAGCCCCTCCGGCATGGGCGGCAATGACGTCATCATCACCCCGACCGACGGCGGTGCGGACGCGCCACCGGTGGTGAAGATGTCCTGCATGGACACGACCTACAGTGACAAGTACACGCCCGGCTATTCGATCACTGCCGACGCGAAGTCGTCCGCCGCGACGACTCTCGCGTCGATGCAGATCGGGGAGAAGGCCGATCAAATGCGCGGGACGCAGCCGGGGCAGACGATCTTCAACCAGGCGGACAACACGACGCGTGGTATCAAGGGCTTCAAGTTCCGGGATGGGCCACGCGGCCTGTGTCTCGACGCCGAGAAGGTAGGCAACGGTTACTCGACGGCGTTCCCGGTGGCGCTGGCCCGCGGCGCGACCTTCGATCTCGATCTCGAATATCAGGTTGGTGACGCTGTGGGCGACGAGACGTTGGCCTCCGGACACACCATGCTGCTGTCACCGACGGTCAATATCTTGCGCCACCCGTTCTGGGGCCGCGCGCAAGAGGTCTACGGCGAGGACAGTTATGCGCTCGGCCGTTTCGGCTCGGCGTTCACCGCTGGTCTGCAACAGTACGTCGCCGCCTGCGCCAAGCACTACGCCGCCAACAACATCGAAAACGGACGCGAGTCAGACACCGCCGCGATGGACGACCAGACCCTTCACGAGGTCTATGCCAATCACTTCGGGATGATCGTCAAGGACGGCGGCGTCGCTTGCATCATGGCGTCGTACAACCTTCTGCAGATGTCCGACGGACCGGCCAAGGGTGGTGCCGTTCACGCGACCCAGGACGGACACCTCCTCACCGACATTCTCCGCACCGAGTTCGGCTTCCAGGGCTTCGTCCTGTCCGACTGGTGGGCCATGCCGGGTGGCTCGAATCCGGCGCAGGGCGACCGGCCGAACAATGCCCGCGATGCGGTCAACGCCGGCCTGGACATGGAGCTGCCGAACGACCTCAACTACTCGGCGCTGGAGTCCCTGGTCTCGGGCGGCACTTTGAAAGAGTCGCAGATCAACGTCTCGGCGACGCGGATCCTCGAGCAAAAATTCCGCTTCAACGTCGCCAAGACCAGCGGCGCCCTCGGCCTCAAGAAGCCGACCACCACGTACAACAATGGTTCGATCGGCAACGACCAGGCGCACCTGGATCTGGCCGAGAAAGCGGCCACCGAAGCGATGGTCCTGCTGAAGAACGACAAGAACACGCTGCCGATCAACCGAACCACGGTGAAGACCGTCGCCGTCCTCGGCATGACCGTTCCGTTCACGCTGGGCACGGAAGGCTCCAGCCAGGTGAACTTTGCCAGCGACGTGCGCACCGGCGACCGGGGCAGCAGCCGCGTGGACAATGATCCCGGCAAGTCCGTCGGTCCGCTGGCTGGTATCACCACGGCCGCGGGCGCCGGCATCAAGGTCGTGAGCGGCAACAGCGCCGCCGCCGCCGCTGGTGCCGACTTCATCGTCGTGGTGGCTGGGTTGACCCCGCAGGACGAAGGTGAGGAGTACACCGGCGCTGGCGACCGCGGCACGTTCAACCTGGATGGCAAGGCCGGCACGCCCCAGAACGCCTTGATAGCCGCAGCCGCGGCTCTGGGCAAGCCGATGGCGGTCGTCATCGAAGCCGGTGGGGTGGTTGATATCCAATCATATCTGACCAATGCGAACGTCGGCGCCATCGTGATGGCCTGGTACCCGGGTCAGCGCGGCGGCTTGGCCCTGGGCAAGTTGCTGTTCGGCGACGCCAACTTCAGCGGCAAGCTCCCGGTCACCTGGGACTCGAAGAACGCCGACTGGCCGACCTTCAACGGCGGCAACAGCACGACGATGGACTACTACCTCGGGTACCAGTACTTCGATAACAAGAACGTCCCCGCCGCCAACTACCTGCCGTTCGGGTACGGGATGAGCTATTCGAAGTTCTCCTACGCCAACCTTCAAGTCCCCTGCAGCGACGTGACCAAGAACGGCGTGGTGAATGTGAAAGTCGAGATCTCGAACACGAGCGCCGTCCCTGGCGACGAGGTAGCGTTTCTGTTTGTCTCTTACCCGTCGACCCAGGTTCGCCGACACGCCAAAGAGCTGAAGGGCTTTGCCCGCGTCTCGCTAGCGGCGAATCAGACCAAACTAGTCACCATTCCGTTGCGTGTTTCTGATCTGAAGTACTACGACACGAACATGAAAGCGTGGGTGGTCGAGAGCGGTCCGGTGCAGGTCATGGTTGGACCGGATTCGCGAACCCTGGATCTCAAAGACACCTTCATGGTCAAGTGACCCCGACGGCGGTACTCTCCGCCGTCGATTCTCCTCCCCATCAATCTCGGCTGTGCTGCCAGCCCTCGGGTTCCCGGGGGCTGGTGTATGCGACGGGTGGTCATCCAACCTCCACCGCCGGCGTCCCCAACACTCGAAAAAACTTCCGGAGTGAACGACTGCTATGACATCGACATCGACGAGCCTGCTTCGCCGTTTGGTCCTGGGATTTACCGGGCTGGCTGCTTTGATCCTGGCTGGCCCCGCTCTGGCGCAAGACGCGCCCGCGCCCGTTGAACCGAAAGCCAATCCCGTCGAGCCGCCGCTTCCGCCGCCGACGCCCGAGCAAACGCCGCCCGAGTCGTCACCGGTCACCGGGGTCGAGCGCATGCCGGCCGCGGCTTTCTGGCCACCGCCGTATTTACGTGGCCTTTACGGCGGCTCAGTGTGGCTGTCGACCGGCATCCACGGTTTGCAGTGGCCGTACTATCGCAAGACCGGGATCGGCATCTCCGGTGATCTGTGGGTCGACAACGCCTACGAGAAAGTCACCCGCGGCGACAAGACCGAACCCAACCAGAAGGCATGGATCCAGCAAGGCCGCGCCGTCCTGCGCATCACGCCGACGTACACCAGCGGCAACTTTTTCGCGCAGGTTCAGGCCGAGCTGGTGGCCAACAAGGATCAGACGCTCAAGCAGCCCGACGTGGCGGACACCGACGATCTGTGGGTGCGGATCGGACAGTGGAACAAATGGGACATCATGCTCGGTCGTTATCAGGCGTGGGAGGTTTACCACCTGGGCATGGGTCTCGACCTCAACACCTTCGAACGGCAAGGCGCGACGGACGTCAATAACCCGCCGCCGGACATCTACGGCGTGACCTATGGTTTCTATCGGCCGTCAGGCGTGGGCAACGTGGGCTTTCACCTGTACCCAACCAATTTCCTGCGCTTCGAGCTGCTTGGCCAGCTGGGCAGCGAGCAGGGGCAAAACACCCTGGGCGGCCGCCCGGTGGGAATTCTGGATCTGGGCTGGCTGAAGTTCAAAATCGGCGGCGAGTACCGCAAGCAAACGCAGGTCGATCCCAACCTGAAAGAGACGTACACCCGCCGGGGTTTTGGCGCCGGGCTGATCTTCATCTTCGACCCCTACGTCGAATTCGGCGTCAACGCCGCCCGCGGGCTGGTCGACCACATCGATCCGCGCGGCGATGTCGATCCCCCGGGCAGCTACACCGTCACCAGCGTCGGCGGCTTCGCCAACGGCCGCATCATCGAGGACCTCTTGGTGGGCGTGGGCTACAACTACACCACCAAGGAAGACATCCACTACGACATGAGCACCGGCAAGTTCGGCGAGTTCAACCACAAGCAAGGCTTCCTGGCGATTCAGTACCTCATCTACAAGCAGGTCTTCGTGAAGGCGGTCTTCGCCTATGCGACGGCGCACCTGGCGCCCACGTTCGGCAATGCCGCCTACGACAACACGATGTACAGCGCCCGTCTGCGCGTTCAATACCTGTTCTAGCGGCCGTCAGGGAACCGGTTCCAGCAGTTCGATCCGGTTCCCGAACGGATCGTGGACGAAGATCCGATCGAAGCCGGGCAGCGAGCGATCGGTGGACAACGCCGCGCCGGCGGCGCGCAGGCGATCGGTCAGCAGCTTGAGATCGCGGACCACCAGCGCCGGGTGGGCTTTGCGCGCCGGGTGAAAGTCCGGGTCGACGCCGACGTGGATCTTCACGTGCTGGTTTTCGAACCAGGCGCCGCCTCGCCGGGCCAGCTCGGGCGGCCGCGGGGCTCCGGTCAGGCCCAGCAGGCCGGCGTAGAACGCGCGCGCCTCGGCCTCGCCTCCGACGGGCATGGCCAGCTGAACGTGGTCGATGGCGACGATGGTCATGTCCTCACTTTATCGCGATATGCTGATGGCTTCGATGCGGGTTCTCCTGGTCACGCCTCCCATGACCCAGCTCAATACGCCGTACCCGGCTACGGCGTATTTGACCGGGTGCTTGCGCGCGCATGCGCCGGCCGGCGTACAGGTGGCGCAAGCGGATCTTTCCCTGGCGTTGTTTCTGCGGCTGTTTTCGCGGGCGGGGCTGACGGCGGTCGGCGATGAGCTCGCGGCTGGCGGCTCGTCGCCGCGGGCGAAGGCGCGGCGGGCGACGCTATCGCTGCCACCGTCGGTGGCGCATTTTGTCGCTCACCGTGACGCCAATGCGGCACTGATCGATCCCGTGATTCGCTTTCTGCAGGGGCGCGATCCGACGCTGGCCCTGCGCATCGTCGGCCGCGCCTTCCTGCCTGAAGGTCCGCGCTTCGCGGCGCTGGACGGTGGTGGCGACGCCGACGAGACCCTGGCCTGGGCCTTCGGCGAGCTGGGCACCACCGATCGCGCCCGCCACCTGGCCAGCCTGTTCATCGACGATCTGGCCGATGCCATTCGCGACGGGATCGATCCGCGCTTCGAGCTGTCTCGTTACGCCGAAAAGCTGGCCGCCAGCGCGCCCACCTTCGACGATCTGGCGGCCGCCTTGGCGGCGCCGCCGACGCTGATCGATCGACTGCTCGATGACCTGACGCGCGAGGCGTCTCGCGCGCACGAACCCGACCTGGTGGGCCTGACGCTTCCATTCCCGGGCAACGTCTACGGCGCCTTGCGCGTCGCCCGCTTGATCAAAGCTGAACGCCCGCAGACCCGCGTGGTGCTGGGCGGCGGCTACGTCAACACAGAGCTGCGCGACCTTGCCGACCCGCGCGTCTTCGATCTTTGTGACTTCGTCACCCTGGACGACGGCGAACGGCCGCTGCTGGCGCTGATCGACCATTTGCGCGATCCGGCGCGGCCACTGTTTCGCACCTTCGTCCGCCACGCCGACATCGTGACGTTCGATACCACGCCGGCGCTGTCCGATCTGCACCACCGCGACACCGGCACGCCGACGTATGACGGGCTGCCGCTGGGCGATTACGTGTCGCTTTTCGAGATGCTGAACCCGATGCACCGTCTGTGGTCAGACGGTCGCTGGAACAAGCTGACCATCGCCCGTGGTTGCTACTGGAAAAAGTGCACCTTCTGCGACGTGACGCTGGACTACATTGCCCGGTACGAAGGCGCCTCGGCCGATCTTACCGTTGATCGCATCGAAGCCCTGGTGCGCGAGACCGGGCAGACCGGTTTTCATTTCGTCGACGAGGCGGCGCCGCCCGCCGCCCTGCGCGCGATGGCTCAGCGCTTGATCGATCGCCACGTCGCCATCACCTGGTGGGGCAACATTCGCTTCGAAAAAAGCTTCACCCCCGAATTGGTCGACGTGCTGGCGCGTTCGGGCTGCGTGGCCATCAGCGGCGGTCTGGAGGTGGCCTCCGATCGCTTGCTAACGTTGATGAAGAAGGGCGTGACGGTGGCGCAGGTGGCGCGCGTGGCCCGCGCCTTCAGCGACGCCGGGATCTTGGTGCACGCCTATCTGATGTACGGTTTTCCCACCGAGACCGAACAGGAGACCATCGATTCTTTGGAACGGGTCCGGCAACTGTTCGCCGAAGGCTGCATTCAATCGGGGTTCTGGCATCGTTTTGCCGCCACCGCGCACAGCCCGATCGGCCAGCGCCCCGATTTGTTCGGCATCCGCCTGGGCCCCGAACCCGCGGTGACCTTCGCCCGCAACGAGGTGCCTTTTGTCGATCCCACCGGCTGCGACCACGAACGCCTGGGCCCGGGCCTGCGCAAGGCGCTGTACAACTTCATGCACGGCGTGGGGCTGGACGCCGACGTGCGCACCTGGTTCGCCGACGAAGCGCCGGCCACGCGCACGGCTGGCCGCGGTCGTGCGCGGACCGGATCGCGCCTGGTGCCGACGCCGCAGGTGAAGCCAGATCTGATCCGCCGCGCCCTGGCGCAAGGCGATCATTGAGCGCGCGCGAGCCGGCGCCGCTAGCTGATGGTCAGGTAGCCGGCGGCGTGACAGGCGTGCAGCCAGTCGACGGTGGCGGCGGGAACGGCGATCGGCAGCGGCAGCGCGCGATCTTGGAACAGGCGCAGCAGCAGGCGTGACGCCGTTGGTCCGGGCGTGAAGGCCTGGCCGTTCAGGAACAGCCGACCTTTGTACCCCAGGCCGCGGCTGGGCAAGGCCAGCGACAGTGTCCCGCGGCGGCTCAGGCGGCGGGCGAAGGCGCGTTCGTCGATCGGCGGCGGCACGGCAAAGCGGACCTGCGCCTTGGGTCTGGTGAGAAAACGCCCGAGGAAATCGCTGAATGTGGCCTTCGGGATGCGAACGCGGCCGAGAACGCCGGCGACGGTCGACATCATCGCAGCGCCGATCTCTTGCGGAGTGAGCGTCGGGCGCAGGTCGGGATCTTGATACTGCGCGGCGGGCGACATGCGTTCGCCCAAGGTTGCGCCCAGATACTCGAGGAAGTTCTGCACCAGCTCGGCGTGCGACGGCGCCAGAAAGCCGATCGAATAGGTGAAGCACGGCCCTTCGGCGACGCCGTGGTGGGCCACGCTGGGCGGCAGGTAGAGCATGTCGCCGGGTTCCAGCAGCCATTCGTCCTCGGGCACGAACGAACGCAGCACGTTGATGGCGGCGTGGGGATCGACGGCTCTGTCGCGCTGCCGGCTGACCTGCCATCGTCGTTTGCCCGGGCCCTGCAGCAAGAAGACGTCATAGCGATCGTCGTGCGGACCGACCGTGCCGCCGTCGGCGGCATAGCTGACCATCAGATCGTCGATGCGGGCCGCCGGTAAGAACGAGAACGCGCGCAGGATCTCCCAGCCGCCCGGCACCAGGCTCTCGATCCCGTGTACCAGCAGCGTCCAGTGCGACGCCGGTAGCATGCTGGCGTCGAGACCGGCGAACGGCCCGTCGTGGCGCTCCCAGCGGTTTCGCCGCCGGCGCGGGTGCTGAATCACCAGGCGCGAAGAAGCGTCCGGGCGCGTGGCCAGCCGGAGAAGCGCGTCGCGGCTGACGATGCCGGCGAAACCCGGGAACGCCTGACGGATCAGCAGCGGGCGTTTTTGCCAGTGACGCCGAAGGAACGCGGCTGGCGAGAGACCTCCAAGAACGGACATCGCCCCATCATCGGCGATTTCACGTCACCGTGCGATTGGCGACGACGAGCACAAAGCATGCGCTGCTCAGCGCCTGAAATGAACTAGTTGCAGGCGCCGCCGTTCGGTCCGAGGTCCGCGAATTGAATCGGTCCGTCGTCAACACCGAAGCGCTGGTCGGTGTACTTCTCGACGTCGATCAGGTCGTAGGCGCTGCCAAGGTTCTGAGTGCAGCAACCATCGCAGTCGCTGTCGCGGCAGGTGTCGATGGCCGAGACTCGAAGCACATGCGAGCCGGATTTGATACACAGATCGTGGCCTCTCAAATCGGAATGCCCTGGCGCCGGCTTTGCGCCGTCCGACGGATCACTAAAGTCCGGGAAGACAGACACGATGTTGTGCGCCATGACCCAACTCTCCAATTTGGTGTCGTTACAACCGGCGAATTGACCTTCGTAGTCGCATCCGCTGTTTTGGATGCACTCCTCGCTGCCCTGCGCTGGGTAGGACTCGAAGTTCGTCTTGTTGCCCGTATGCCAAACCAGACCAGGCAACGTGTCGCAGCCATTGCCGGACGTGCCGCCCGATCCCGACGCGCCACCAGAGCCGGCTTTAACACCGCCGGTGCCCGGATGCGTGTCGGCCATGGGCACGTCCATCCCGCCGTCCTTGGCCGTCGAACCGCCGCTGCCCGAACCACCACTGCCGTTCATCACTGCGCCACCGCTGCCTGAGTGGCCTCCGCTCGCCTCCGAACCACCGCTGCCGGAGCCGCTGCTGCCGCCGCTGTTTACACTTCCACCCGACCCGTTGCTTCCGCCCGACCCGTTGGGGCCGCCGGTGTCACTGGCCGTGCACGCCAGCACGAACAGGGGAGCGAGGGCCATCGAGACAAACCAGCCGCGCGTAATCGGTGTCATGTTTAAAGGGTCCTTCCGGTTGCGAGAAACGAGTCGAATTTTACCCCCGACGCCCCGGCCCGACCCACTCAAGGTTACGACGAGCCGCCGGCGATAGACAGCGACCAGTCGAAAGAACCTTTCAACCATCGAGAATCAAAAAAGTCTCGCTCGTTGCCATTTTGAATCAAGGCGGATTTCGGTACGAGTGGTGTTGGATTCGTACGCCGCGACAGGTTCGTATTAACGGAAAGATTTTACGCAACCGGACGCCTTTCGATCCGAACTCCCACGGACGATGGTGCCCGTCCACGTAAAATACTTCTGGCGCCGGATGCGCACCCAGGCCATCTCCGGTTCCGCGGGGTGGGCGAATATGCGATGGTCCGGACGCGTGCGTTCCTTGATCGGATCGAATTTGGGCACTTGGATTGTCCGCCTGGCGACTGTCGGGGCGATGGCGTTAACCGCGCAGCCGGCGTTGGCCGATCAGGCAGACGATCTGATTCACAGCGGCTTGGAACTTCGCCGACAAGGGCGCGACCAGGAAGCCCTTCAGATCTTTCGCAAGGCTCAGGCACTGTCGCCGACGCCGCGGGCTCAGGCCCAGATTGGCCTCGCTGAGCAGGCCGTTGGCCAATGGGTCGATGCCTTTGACGATCTCGGCGCGGCCTTGCGAGTCAAGAGCGACCCGTGGATCACCAAGAACCGCGCGGTGCTGGAGTCGGCCGTGGTCAGCATCGAAACCCACGTCGGCGAACTGGAGATCTTGGGCGGACCCTCGGGCGCCGAAGTGACCGTCGAAGGCAAGCCACAGGGAACACTGCCATTACCCTCGCGGCTGCATGCGGTCGCGGGAACAGCGTCCGTCGAAGTGCGGGCGTCCGGCTTTCTGCCCGCCACCCGAACGGTGGTCATCGTCCCTGGCCAGTTGACCCGCGAGACCATCAACCTGCGGCCGGTATCCGCGCTACCGTTGCCTTCCGGCGGCGGCTCATTTGAATCGGCGCAAGAGTCCGCGCCATCCACCGGTAACGGTGAGGTCGGCCGTTCAGCAGAGACTGAGACATCGCCCTGGCCGCGACGAGCAGCCTGGATTGGTGTGGCTGGCGCCGGCGCGTTCGCGATTGGCGGCACCGCGGCTTTGCTGGTTCGACAATCAAAAGCGCACTGGTTCGAGGACAAGGCGCATGCGTGCGATGAGAACGCTCCCAACAAGGGAGGCGCTGGCTGTCAAAGCGACTACGACGACGGTCAGACTGCGACCAAAATGGCGGTCATAGGCTATGTGGCTGCAGGCGCCTTCGCGGCGGGCGCCGCCGTGTTGTTTCTGACGGCGCATTCTGCGGCGGACGCGCCGAAGAGCACCGCCGTGGGGCTTGCCTGCCTGCCTTCTGTTGGAGGGCTGGGCGTCGCCTGCGCCGCGTGGTTCTGATCGCACGTTGGTTTTCGGGGAGGACGACGATGTTTAGCAACAGAAGTTGGGTTCGGTCGGCGGTCATTCTGACTGGCACCGCTTGTCTTGTCGGATGCGCGCCGTTTCATGGCACGGGCCAGGATGCCGGAACCGACACTCGTAAGGATGCTCCCGCAGACTTTCCTGGTCCGTTTGACGGCGGTTCTGAACTTCACGCCGAAACCGGCGGCAACCCACCGGGTGACGGGCCAGGCAATCTGGAAGTAGGGCCAACAGCAGACGGCGGCCCCACTTCGGACGGCGGGCCCACAAGCCAACAGTGTTCCGGCATAGCCGCGCAAGCGTGCGGCAACTGTGGGACGCAAACCCGTACTTGCGACACCAGCACAGGAACGTGGTCGGATTGGTCCTCGTGCACCGGGGGCGGCGAGTGCGCTCCTGGCGCCTCTCAGAATTGTGGCAGCGGCGGAAAACAATCCTGCGGGGGCGATTGCAAGTGGAGCGCTTGCGGCAATCAAACGTGTACAGGCTCAGCCTCGCAGGGTTGTGGCAAATGCGGCACGCAGACGCGCACCTGCGACAATGCGAACGGAACCTGGTCAGCCTGGTCAGCTTGCGGCAGTGAAGGCGATTGCACGCCTAGCTCGACACAGGCCTGCGGCAGCGGCGGACAACAATCGTGCGGCGGCGATTGCAAGTGGTCATCCACGTGCAGCGGGCAGACGTGTCCAGGTCCGGCATCGCAGGCCTGTGGCAACTGCGGCACTCAGAGCCACACGTGCAACAGCAACAGCGGCATGTGGTCCGCTTGGTCGGCGTGCGCGGGCCAAGGCGCTTGCACCCCCGGCAACTCCCAAGGTTGCGGCAGCGGCGGCACCCAAACATGTGGCGCCAGCTGCACCTGGGGCAACTGCGGCAGCCAGACTTGTAGCGGATTGCCCAGCATGGCGTGCGGGAAGTGCGGAACCGAAACCCACACGTGCGATAGCAGCACCGGCAGTGGTCGGCTTGGTCCGCCTGCATGAATGAAGGGCCGTGCGTTCCGAACACAACCCAGAACTGCGGCACCGCCGGCGGTTCGCAGAGTTGCGGGTCAGATTGCAACTGGGGAACATGTTCTTGCGTCGGCCCGACGTCGCAGACGTGCAATTGCACGGGCACGCAGACACGCTCGTGCAACAACGGAAACTGGTCAGGGTGGTCTGCGTGCTCTGGTGGAACCAACACAGGTTCCGATCCCCAGAATTGCGGCTCGTGCGGTCATTCGTGTACGAGCGGAATTTGTAATGGTGGAACGTGTGGCTGTGGCACCTGCTCGGCCTGCCAGAAATGCGACACCACCAGCGGCAGTTGCGTCGCTGCGACCGGCGTTCCCTGCACGGTCGCGAACGGAGGTGGCGCGTGCGACGCCCAGGGCAACTGTACGGCACGTAGCTGCAATCCGTCGTACGTTCTCTGTTCGGGTACTTGTATTTTGGAAGGCGACCACGTGTGCGGACCTTCCTGCAGCGACTGTTACCTGCCGCCGAACACGACGACGCCTCACATCGACATCGCTGCATGTCTGAATCACGCGTGCAAAATTCTCCAGTGCAACAGCGAAGGACCGTTCTGCTCGGGTTGCGGCAAGGTTGCCGATTGGGGCGATTGTAACAATGACTGGAAAGATGGCTGCGAGATCGATGTCACGACGGATGCCAACAACTGTAGTGCCTGCGGCGGCTCCTGTTCCTTGTGTCAGCCCGGTGATTCCACCAACCCGAATCCAGCGAGATTCCAATGTGAACACTGCGAGCCACCTTGTACCGCCTGCAGGAAACATCCTCATTCGGGCGGTCCCGGCATTTGGTGTGATCCCAGCTAGCGTACAGGCGCGTTTCGCCCAGAACCGAAAACCACGGCCAAAACGGAAGACTGGGCGATCACCACCATCGTCGACGTGGTAGCAATTCCGCATGAAACGATTTGCGGGCGTGGCTATCGCCGGCCTTTTGGGTTTGGAGGCGTGCTGTGGATCGGTCGCCAAGACGACGCGAACGCCATCGACGACGGATGCGCTTCTTTGGTCGCCGCATTTGAACCCGGCGTCGGCTGCGGAGGCTCGGGCGCTGCAGGTGCCGTTCACCTCACCGTTTGACGTCGTCCTACTTCAGGCCGGTGGTTCACCAAAGCAAGCGACGATCAGTGACTGCAATACCTATTTCGAACTGCGACCCAAGGGCTATGAGCCACTGAGCCAACCCGATCTCGCCGCGATGAAGATCGAAGGCGCCAACTGTTTCGCCGTCCGGGCGGTTCAAAACGGTCGACCTTCGAACGCGCGGCCCATTCGGCCTTTTCTGGTTGGCCAGAGGACATTGGCGCGGTTGCCGCCAGCGCTTGGTCCGCAGCCAAATCCGACGGACGCCGCACGCCGCAAACGGGCGACTGCGTCCGGCATGTCATGGGCGACAACCGATCCGGCCGCCATTTTGACCGTCACCGACGAGTGGACCGCGCGCGTGAAGGGACCGGATTGGATCACCGACCTTAGTGTCCTCGTTCAGGGTGATCTGAACGGTGACGGTGTCGACGACGTCTTAGTAGAGACCATCTCGGCCGGCATGGAAGGGAGTTGGAGCGAGGTGCGTCTGCGGTTGCTCACGAGCGTCCCCAACCAGGACGTCCTCGAGATCCTCGAGGAGTTTGCGCTCTGAGCTCACGGACTGCCCCCCGACGCTTTTAGGAAGAGCGCCTTCGTCGCCGCGTTCCGTACGGCACTGGCGTCCGGCCTGTTGCTCTGGTCAGCGGCGGTCTTCCAGTCTTGTTTTTCGATCGCCTCATTCAGCTTGGGCCATTTATTCTTGAGGGCACTGGTGCCAAGGTTGAAAGCCATGTCGAGCATCGCCAGTTGGGCGGGATCTGGATAGGAGTCGTAGCGCGGATATACCTTGCCAAGCTGCACCTGAAATTCTTGGACCCGTTTCTGAAAGAGGCGGTTCACCTCAACGTCGGGTAGGTCCAGGTTGGTGAACGGCCGGTACCAGCGCGCAGCCTTCCCTTTGGGCTGTTTCGACACCGTCGCGAAATCGACGGAGATCTCCGCCGCTGTCGCTGCGTTTTTGGTCGTCCTGTTCACGAACGCCAACCGCTGCGCCGCGGTCACATCCGGAAGCATATTGCCGATGCCCACGGTCACGTAGCCGATGGTGTCGACATACATGTGTGAAATATTGCCTTCAAAGGGCCCTGTTAGCAGTTTGATTTCATCGAACGCGGGAGCCATGAAGCCGACTATAGCTGTGTCGCGCGTATCGAAAACAACACTCTGCGAGAAGCCGCGTCGATAGGGAAGAAGCGTCGGTGGCCTTGCGCGGCCGGTATTGCCCTTTCTCAATTTTGCTCTGGCATCTGCCGAACCCTGACGACGCGAGTGCAACCCTTGACCGCTCGGAATCACAAACACGCGCGCCCCATTTTCGTCGTCGCTCTGGCGTTGGCCGGGCTGGCGCTCGTCGGCTGCAAGAAAAGCGGCGGTTCCCCCGCCGACGCTGGCGGCGACGTCGCCGGCGACAGCAAGGACGCTGGTCTTCCCGCCTGCGCCGACCCCCCGGCGGCGTCGGACGTGGCGGCGTCGGACGACTTTGGGCCCGATTCGAAGGCGGTGATGCCGTCAGCGCTGGGGCGCTTCAATGTGTACGAGGTGACGACGTCGCGGCTGCTGGAACGGGTGGATGTCTACGTGCGGTCTGATTTGATGGGCAGCCGGGTCACCATCTCGGTCTTCGAGGCGCTGTCGATGGCCAAACCGTTCAACAAGGTGACGGATTTGCAGGTCGATGTTCCGCAATGCCAGGGCTGGGCTTCCAGCGGCGCGCTGACGATTCCGTTGCACGCCGGGCGCTTCTACGCGGTCGGGTTCGATCCCAATCAGCTCATCACCACGTACGTGAACGCCGACATGAGCAGCCTGCCCATCGACGGCACCTTCGGACGGCTGATCGGATCCAAGACGGTCACCAGCGTGTCGGTGACGACGCAGACCTGGGACAAGGTCGAGGACAAGGACTTCATGCGCCAGCGCCTGCTGACGTCGCCGCGCGAAGAAGACGACGGTGGTGACGACGCCGCTGACGACACCGCCGCCGACGATGCCGGCAGCGACGGCGGATCGCCGGACGCGGTCGACGCAATCGGCTCTTGATTCCCGCCCGCGCCGCGGTCAGCATCTGGCCATGCCCGATGCGAAGACCTATCAAGGCGGATGCCACTGCGGAAAAGTCCGCTATCAGGTCACTGCCGATCTGGCCCAGGTGATCAGCTGCAATTGCTCGATCTGTTCGAAGAAGGCGTCCCTTCTGACCTTCGTCGGAACGGACGCCTTCCAGTTGCTGCAAGGCGAGGACAACCTGACCGACTATCAGTTCAACACCAAGAACATCCACCACGTCTTTTGCCGCACGTGCGGCATCCAGTCGTTCGCCCGCGGCACCGACCGCCAGGGCCAGGCGATGTTCTCGGTGAACGTGCGCTGCCTGGACGACGTCGATCCGACGACGCTGGCTGTGACCGCGGTTGACGGGCGCAGCCGCTAAAGGCGGAACGCCGCCCGTCGCCGGTCGCGCCGCCTAGGTCTTGCGGCGGGCGGCGGCGGTGTACGCCTTCTCGTCGAAGCCGACCACCACCGTGCGGCCGTTGTCCAGGATCGGTCGCTTGATCAGCTTGCCGTCCTTGGCCAGCGCGGCCAGCGCCTCCGCCTGCGACATGCTCTTCAGTTTTTCTTTGAAATTGCCCAGGCGGTAACTTTCGCCCGATGTGTTGAATAGCCGGGTGATGGGCAGGCCGGAACGTTGGTGCAAATCGCGCAACGTGGCCACCGAGGGAGGCGACGCCACCAGATCGGTTTTCTGATAATCCACTTCGTGCTCGTCTAGCCACTTCAACGCGGTTCGACACGTGCTGCACTTCGGATACTGGTAGACCATCGCTGCCATGGGCGCGCATATTGCCACGCCCTGGGTCGCGCGGGTCAGTGAACCAGCAGCCAATCGAACGTCGCGCTGCCGGGGGCGGGAGTGGCGAAGGTGATGGTGAAGCCTTCGGCGGTCTTTTCGGCGATGGCGGACGTGGTGGCCCACGACGGCGTGACGGTGACGCCGTAGGCGCCGTCGGGCTCGGGCGTGGGGAAGGTGACATGCAGGGTTGTCGCGCCCAGCTCGACGGCCACGTTGATGCCGCGGAGGTTGGCGCTGGCGGCGCCGATGAGGCCGGTCAGCCCGGTCAATTTTGCGCCGCCGAGATCCAGCGAGGCCACCCCGCTGAGCTTGTACTGCCTGGTCGCCGGATCAAAAGCCAGCGGCGCCACCGGCCGTGGTCGCCGGATCACCCGACGGGCAGGCGTGGGGCTGCGCCCGATGGTCGGCACGGCGGTGGCCGTCGCCGTCGCTGACGAAGCGGGCGGCGTCTTTGCTTCGGTCGTGGCCGGATGCAGATCGACAATGGTCGGCGCGATTGGCGCCGTCGCTGGCGTGGCCGCGGCGGGGCGGCTGGCAGCGCTGGTTTCGCGTGCGCTGGTGGTCGCCGCCGGCATCGACAGGCCGGACCGAACCAGGAACGCGCCCAGGGCCAACCCCAAGGCGCCGACCAGGCACAGAAGGGCGACTGGCCGCGCCCTGGAAGCCGTCGTCGCGCCCTCTGCCGCGCGCCGGTCGCCGGCCTGGCGGCGGCGATCGGCGATCGCGCCGGTGTCTTCCCATTCAGCATTTCGGCTGCGCGCCTGTGGCGCGCCGGTGTCGTTGGCGGCCACTGCCTCCGTCGGCGGATCGCCCGACAGCAAGGCGCCGGCGTCGATCGCCGGCGCTTCGAACTCCTCGGTGCGGGTGCGCGGGCGCTGGTTCAGCTCGCCCGAGACCATCACTGACGGGCGATCATCGTCGATCAGCTGTGGCCGCGGTGTCTTCGGGATCTGCAAAGGGACGGGCGTCGGGGTGGGCGTGTTGGTGTTGACGGGAGACGACACGCAGCTGGCGATGGCTTGCTCCAGCGGGGTGGAGCCGGTGGGAACATCGCCCTCGATCTCCGAACGCGTGACGTCCAGATCAATCGACAGCCGCGGGACGCCGTCGATGGGCGATGCCTTCAACGCCACCGCCGACAGGGTGCCGGTCATGTCGGCGCTGGCCGGCAGCTCGGCGTGGTTGCCGTCCATCGACACCTGCACGTTCGAGCCCACGCGCAAAAACGGCAGCTTGGTACGCAGGCGCAGCTTGTCGTCGAAGAAAACACCGCGACATTGGATGGGCGAGGCGATTCCTTCAAAGCGAACCGCCAGCGGGATCGACGGCTCGCGGCTGCGATCGATGAGATCGTTCAGCAAGGTCTGCTGATAAGACGAAAGGTCAACGAACTGGATGGCCATGCCGGTGGCTTCCGGCAGGCGCTGGACGCGCGTGACCCGACCTTTGACCTGGCACATGCCGGTCGGCAATGGCATGTCGCACAGGACGTCGCTGCCCAGCGCGCACGAGCCGGCGGCGTGAACGAACATGCCCGCCACGCTGAGGTTCAGCGCCTGGCCGGCGATGCGCATCTGCCCGCCCGGCTCGGCCAGGGAGACCCGCGCTCGGTAGCTCACCCGCCGCTGTACCCGCGATAGTCTCGCCATAACGTGGTGCAACTTTTTCGCACAAAATTGACGTTTTAGGGAGTGCTATTTCCAGGCGGTTTTTTCGGCCTCCATTCTTTTTCTATCTAACTAAAATTAATTAATAAAATACATGGCAGTGCTGGACCCAGATCGGCCGCGAATTACGACGCGCCACGAGAGGGTCAGCCGCGCTGCACAAAGCGCGTGATGAAAAATTGGACGCTATGGTCCGAGCTGGATTTTTCGGATGCGGTTGAAGTGGTTGTCGTCGCCGGCCGTGCCGTCCGCGACGAACAGGGTGGTCCCGTCCGCCGTGAGGGCCAGCCCTTCCTGACCGAAGAACTGCGCCTGGGAACCGGCGCCGTCTTTCCAGCCAGCGGTGCCGGTGCCGGCGATGGTGGTGACCATTCCGTCTGCGCCGACGCGGCGGACGCGATAGCCGAGGTCGTCGGAGACGAAAATGTTGTCTTGCGCGTCGACGGCCAGCGCCTTCGGGCCATTGAACCGCGCCTGCAGAAGGGGGCCGTCAATGGCGCCGACGCCGCCGTCGCCGGCGAAGGTGGTGACCACGCCATCCACTGTCACCTGGCGCAGCCGATGGTTGCCGCGGTCGGCGACGATGATCCGTCCGTCGCTGAGCACGACGATTCCGTACGGCGCCGAGAACGCCGCCTGCATGCCGGTGCCGTCCGCGAACGAGCCCGAGCAGCCGACCAGCCCGCCGCCGGCCACATTGCTGATCGCTCCCGAGGTCGGGTCGAAAAGAGAGACGCGGTTGTCCTCGTAGTTCGAGAACAGGAGGCGGCCGTCGGTCATGCCGACGAAGGATCGGGCGCGGCCCATGTCGGCCTTCAGCACCGTCGCCGTTCCAGTCATTGGATCCAGCGTCCACAGCGTGCCCGACTGCGGGTTCTTCTGGCCGGCGGGGTCGTAATCCGTGCTGACGTAAAGCGTTCCGTTCTTACCGTAGCCGAGGCCAAACGGCTGCTGGAAACCATCCTGGTCCGTGACCGTGGTGACCGACCCATCGGCCGCCACCCGCCGGATCCGGTTGTTGTCGTAGTCGCTGACCAGCAGGGTGCCGGCCGCTTCGATCAGCACGCCGACGGGATTTTCGAACGACGCGCTGGCAGCGTCGCCGTCCATGTTGCCGTAGTTCGTACTGCCCGAGAACGTCGAGACCGTGACGTTCGGTTGGAAGGTGACCATGTCCGCCGTGGTTGCCGGCGTGGTGCTGCCGCCAAACGTTGGGCAGGGATCGCCATCGCTGGAAAATCCGGCGTCCTTCGATGCGTCGCCGCCGGTCGTTCCGCTGGTGGCGCCGCCGCCTCCTTGGCCGACGCCGTTTCCACCAGAGCCGGTGGTGCCCGCGCTGTTGTTGCTGCTGCAGGCGGCACCCGCCGCGGTGAGCAAGAGGGCAAGAAAGCCAAGACGAAGAGCGATAGGTTCAGGGTTTCCGTGGGCTCGCATACCGGAAACGTAAGTCGTCTCGGCGACGCGGTCGATTTTCTGCACCGCTTTTTTCGCGGTCGTCTAACCGGCTGGCCGCCGGAACCCACCGTGCAACAACGACAGGAGATCCTTGGCCAACCCGCGCGCGAAGACCAGCACCGCGACCAGGTAGGCCAGGCCGCCGGCGGCAATTTCAGCGAATAACCCCAGCAGGTGCGAATGAATTCCGAGGGCCTGGATCCCTGACCGCGTCCCCAGAACGGCGGCCACCAGCGGAATCGCGCACAGCACCGGCGGCACCAAGGGGCGCAAAAATTGCCCGGCCGGCACCTGATCGATCTTGTGCAGGATGTACGCGGTCAGCGGCAACCGCGCCATGAAGGCCAGCCCGACCGCCACGCACGCCCACAGCGGGCCCATGCGCCCGACGGTGAACAGCAGCGCCATCAGCAGCACGAAGGTGAAGATCTCGATCGCGGCCGCCATGCGCGGGCGCAGCTTGACCTGCAGGTACGCCACCACCACGCCGGTGATGGGACGCGGGAACGAGATCGCCGCCAGCACCAGCAGCATCGGGCCAACCTCGGCCCAGCGCTTGTCGAAGAAGACCTGGGCCAGCGTCGGGGCGATGACGCCCAGACCGACCGCCATCGGCACCATGATCAGCGCCAGCAGCGGCAGCGAGCGGAGCATGGCCGCCCGTCTGTCACTGGCGCGCGAGCGGGCGAACGCCGCCTGCAAGACATCGGACACCTGCTCGCCGATCTGCACCGCGGGAACATCGGCCAGGTTGTAGGCCAGGTTGTAAGCGCCCAGGATCGCCGGCCCGAACAGATAGGACACCGCCAGGTTGTCCCAGCGGCGGCTGGCGAAGACCGCGAACGCGCCCAGCCACACCACCGACCCGAAGGCGGCGATGTCCCGCAGCACGCGGCGGTTCAAGCGATGCGGTTCGACCCAGTCGCGCCAGTGAATGCGCGCCACCAGCGCGGTCAGGCGCGCGCCGCTGCGAACCAGGTTGGCCACGACGATGGCCATCCCGCCCCATCCCAGCACGGCCAGCGACAGCGACATCACCGTGTAGATCAGCTCGCCGCCGCCGCGGATGACGGCCAGGGCGCCGAATTCCATCTTGCGCACCAGCACGCGTTCGGGCACGAAGGCCAGGCGATCGATGGCCACCGTCAGCACCATGCCCGGCAGGTACCGCACCAGCGTCGGCGCGCCCACCAGCGGGGCCAGGTTGTGCCCCAGCAGCAGCACCAGGGCGAAGGCGGCGAAGCCCAGGATCACGTGCACCAGCGTGGCGTGGAACATCACCTCGCGGTCGGCTTCCGGGTGGGTGATGAGGTACGTGCCCACGCCCAGCGTCGAAAATTGATTGGCGGTCATCGCCAGCACGGTCGCCGCCGACACCTCGCCGTATTCGTAGGGCGCCAGATACCGGGTCAAGATCAGGGTGCCGACCACGCCGAGAAAACGCGTGAACAGGCCGCTTAGCACCGTCCAGAAGCTGCCGCGCACGGTGGCGCGGCGGATGCTGCCGGGCGGGTTTCCGCCGGGGGGGGAGGCCGTCACGGCGCGCAGGTTAACATGCGCCGCGCGCGACGATCGCCTTCGCCACCGTCGCCGGCGTCTGTCGTCGCGCCGCGAACCGGTTTAAAACTAGAAGCATGCAAGCAGCTCCGGTAGCCAGCGTGGCGGCAGCGATGAGCGGGCAGGTCGCGGTGGGCGCGAGCATCACCGTGCGCGGCTGGGTACGCACGCGGCGCGACTCGAAGGCGGGCCTTTCGTTCATCCATCTGCACGATGGGTCGGGCTTCGAGCCGATCCAGGTCGTCGCTCCAAACACGCTGGCGAACTATGAGGCGGAGATCGCCAAGCTGACCGCCGGCTGCGCCGTCATCGCCACCGGCGTCCTGGCCGCCAGCCAAGGCAAGGGGCAGGCGGTCGAGCTGCAGGCGACGGCCATTCAGGTGGTGGGCTGGGTCGACGATCCCGAGACCTACCCGATGCAGCAGAAGCGGCACTCGCTGGAGTACCTGCGCGAGGTGGCGCACCTGCGGCCGCGCACCAACACCATCGGCGCCCTGGCCCGGGTGCGCCACTGCCTGAGCATGGCCATCCACCGGTTTTTCCACCAGCACGGCTTCTTCTGGGTGCACACGCCGATCATCACCGCCAGCGACTGCGAAGGCGCCGGCGAGATGTTCCGGGTCAGCACGCTGGATCTGGCCAACCCGGATCGCATCCCGCGCGCTGCCGACGGCAGGCCCGATTTTGCCCAGGACTTCTTCGGCAAGGAAGCGTTCCTGACCGTCAGCGGCCAGCTGAACGTCGAGACCTACTGCCTGGCCCTGTCCAAGGTCTACACCTTCGGTCCCACCTTCCGCGCCGAGAACAGCAACACCAGCCGCCACCTGGCCGAGTTCTGGATGGTCGAGCCCGAGATCGCCTTCGCCGATCTGGCCGCCGATGCTGATCTGGCCGAAGAATTCTTAAAGTATATCTTGAAGGCTTTGCTGGACGAGCGCGGCGATGACATGAAGTTCTTCGCCGAGCGCATCGACAAGGATTGCGTTACGCGGGTGGAAAAATTTGTCGCCTCACGCTTTGAACGGATGAGCTACACCGACGCCATTGCCGCCCTGGAGAAGAGCGGGAAGGCGTTCGAGTTCCCGGTGCGCTGGGGAATGGACCTGCAGTCCGAACACGAACGCTGGCTGACCGAGGAGCACGTCAAGCGCCCGGTGGTGGTGATGAACTATCCGAAGGAGATAAAGGCGTTCTACATGCGGGTGAACGACGACGGAAAGACCGTCGCCGCGATGGACGTGCTGGCCCCTGGCATCGGCGAGATCATCGGCGGCTCGCAGCGCGAGGAGCGCCTGGACGTGCTGGACGCGCGCCTCGGCGATTTCAAGTTGGATCCCAAGACGTACTGGTGGTATCGCGACCTGCGCCGGTACGGCACCGTGCCGCACGCCGGGTTCGGCCTGGGCCTGGAACGCACGATCATCTATGCCACCGGGATGAACAACATCCGCGACGTCATTCCGTTTCCGCGGGCGCCCGGCCAGGCGGCGTTCTGAACCCGGCGCACCGGCGCCACAATCGGCCCAGGCGAATTGCCCGGGATCGTGTTTCCGTCTCCTCTCTGGTTCGGTAAACAATCGCCTTGCCGCCGTTTCTGCTTTTCTGGGCGGTAAATCGTGCATTAGTCTGGGTTCGCCCACCGCAGCGTCGACTGCCGCGGGTGATGAGGAGATCGCTGTGAAATCGCAATCGCTGGCTTGGTCGGTCGTGCCCCTGTTTGCGCTGGGTGCTTGCGCGTCGGTCAAGCCGGGCGCCACCACCGGCAGCGACGCCGGTTCGACTGGCACCGGGGGCGGCAACGGCGGCGGCACAGGCGGCGTCAGCTCCACCGATGCCGGCAGCGGCACCGGCGGCACGCCGCTGCCGACGTCGTGCGCCCCCACCTGCACCGACTTTCCCGCCGACCCGATCATCGTCAGCGGCGCGCCCACCGACGCCCCGACCATGTTCGGCGCGCCCGGTGGCGACAGCGCGGGCGCGGGACCGTGCCTTTCCGATCCTCAGGACGGCACGCTGTTCCCGGGCAACTGGCTGCGCCCGCGCTTCGCCTTCACCGGCGGCGTCGGCCAGAACCTGTTCGAGCTGCGCCTGCACAGCGACAGCGAGAAGAACGATCTGGTCGTCTACACCACCACGTCGCCCTGGGCCATGCCCAAGGACATGTGGCAGGCGCTGGGCCGCAACGTGATCAACAAACCGATCACCGTCACCGTGCGCAGCCTGGCCACCGCCGGCGCGAACAAGACGGTGTCCGCCAGCGCGCCGTCGAGCTTTACCATCGCTCCGGTCGGCGTCAACGGATCGATCGTCTACTGGACCACCAGCATGACCTCGGGCGGGCTGTCGGCGTTGAAGGGCTTCAAGGTCGGCGACGAGACCGTCAGCACCGTGATGACGCCGGCGATGGTCGACCCGACCGTCCAGTGCATCGGTTGCCACGTCTCCACACCCGACGGCGCCTTCATCGGCATGGCGGTGAACAAGGCGCCCGACCACGCCGATCCCGCCAGCCTGGCCATCCGTTCGGGGACCACCGGGCAAGAGCCGGCGTTCTTAAGCGCGTCGGCTCGGATGCTGCTGTCGCGGCCGGTGCAGCAGGTGGCGGCGTTCTCGGGTGGGCACTGGGCTCTGGGCGATCACGTGGGGCTGTCGATGTACCAGGACCGCGACATCATCTGGACCGATCTGGAAGCGACGTCGATGGCCCAGGACACGGCCTGGGGAGTCATCGCCCGCACCGGCGACACCGGCACGCCGGTCTCGCCGACCTGGAGCCACGACGGCATGACGGTGGCGTACACCTCGGTCAAGAACGGGACCACCGACACCGGCCTGCGCGTACTGTCGGGGCTGGGATCGCTTTACACAGTGCCCTACGGCGCTCGCAAGGGCGGCGCCGCGACCGTTCTCAAAGGCGGCGACGATCCGAGCTTCCACGCCTACTATCCAGCGTTCTCGCCCGACGATCACTACCTGGCCTTCACCCGCGCCCCCAGCAGCGGCATCAGCTATGACATCCCGGCGGCCGAGGTGTTCTTGCTGCCGCGCGAAGGCGCCACCACGCCGACCCGCTTGGCGGCCAACGATCCGCCCAAGTGCTCGAACCGCACCAGCCCCGGCGTCACCAATAGCTGGCCCAAGTGGGCGCCGACCGTCGGACTGTCCAGCGGCACGTCGTACTACTGGCTGACGTTTTCCTCGCGGCGTCTGAACGGCAGCCCGCAGATCTTCATCACCGCCCTCACCGTCACCGAGACCGGCCTGGTGAACACCTACCCCGCGCTTTACGTGTGGAACCAGCCGGCGACGGAGTCGAACCACACGCCGGCCTGGGACGTGTTCCAGATTTCGGTGCAGTAGTTGCCGGCACGGTCAGCGCTTGCGACGCTGCAGGGCCGCGCGGCGCACCTGGGCGCGATCGACGCCAGCTTGACTGGCGACCGGCGGCGGGCCAGGCGTGGTGTCTGTCGGCGACGGCGCGCCCGGTGTGGCGCCCAGGTGGGCGGCCAGCGCGCTGATGGTGGGAAAGCGAAACAGATCCAGCAACGACACCGTTCGTCCCAGCGCCGCCCCCAGCAGGCCGCTGGCCCGCACCACCAAGAGCGAGTTCGCGCCCAGGTCGAAAAAATTGTCGCGCGTGCCGACCTCTTCCAGGCCGAGGAGCTGCTGCCAGCAGCGGGCGATCAGGCGTTCCAGCTCGTTGGCCGGCGGCGTGGCGGGTGTGGCGCTGACCGGGCGCTGCGGGCGCTCGGGCGCCGGCAAGGCCTGGCGATCGATCTTACCGTTCGGGGTCAGCGGTAACCGCGGCAGCACGACGAACGCCGCCGGCACCATGTAGTCGGGCAGGCGATCGGCCAGCTGCGCGCGCAAGGTGGCCATCAGGTCGTCGCCGGCAGCGGCGTTGGCGGCGCGCGCGGCGGCACCTGGACGGCGCACCAGCTCGTCGACGGTCGGCATCGCGGTGGGACGCGCGCCCGCCGCGGCCATCGAGAAAGCCGGCGTCGCGACAGTGGTGGCGCCGCGCGGCCGGAAAGTAGCATCGAAGGCGTCCAGCTTTCCCGAGGCGGCGAAGGTGAGGGCGACGTCGAAGGCCGACGCCAGCGACCACAACGCTTCGGGATCGAGGCCGCGCGGCTCCGCGAATGCCGGCGCGCGCAGATCGGCGGCGGTGAGGACGGCGGTGTCGCTGGTGCTGCCGGCCAGGCGCCGCTCGGCCTGCACGCTGTCGGTGACGCGAACGTTGGGCAGATCGACGAAGGTGAGCCCGGCCGGCGGGGCGCTCGCCAGGGCGGCGCGCACCGCTGCCAGCGTGGCGTCGTCGCCCAGCGCTTGCACCGCTGGCGCCGCTGCCGGCACCGGCGCCGGCGCGCGCGTGCCCAGGACGACGTCATAGCGAAAACGGTTCATCTCGTTGCCGGCGCGGCCGCGCTTGAGCGACAGCGCTGCCCATTTGATCGCCGGCAGCCGCGCACCCAGGATCTCCGGCGAGAAGAAGCGCGGGTCGATGGCCAGCTCGGCGTCCTGCAGGCGTCGGCGATCGATGCGGCGGCGCAGCTCGTCGGCGGTGGCGTCGTCGGCGGCGCGGCCGAGCTCGATCCAGGCGTGCTGGGCCGGCAGCAGGCCCAGGTGGCGCACGTCGCCGACGAAGATCGATCCGCCCGGGCCGAGCACGCGGATGGCGTGCTCCAGCACGCGCAGCAAATACCCTGCGTCCGGGAAATACTGCACCACCGAATTGATGACCACGGTGTCGAAGTGTCCGGCGGGCAGCGACGACAGCTCGGCGGCCTCGCCTTGCTTCAAGGTCACCTGCGCCAGCGCCCGCTGCTGCACCTTGCGCTGCAACCGCCCCAGCACCGTCGCAGAAAAATCGACGCCCACGTATTCCTCGCAGCCGGGCCCGAGGCGCAGCAGCAACAGGCCGGCCCCGCACCCGAGCTCCAGAATGCGCCGCGGTTTCAAGGCGGCGATGCAGGCCACGGTGTGCCCGACCCATTCGCGCATCTCCTCGGCGGGGATGGGCGCGCCGGTGACGCTGCTGGTCCACCCGGTGAAATCGTCGTCGGACGCCGCGGCGCCGGTGTGGTCGGTTGCTCCCTCGGCGATCTGGCCGTAGGTCTCGTCCCAGATGGCGCGCCAGCGCCGCACGTCGGCGCCGTCGTCGGCGGCGCGGGCGGCGGGCGCGGCGGCGGGCGCCTCGTCGCGCGGCACCACGTAGGCGCACAGGCGTTTGTCGCCCGGAAGATCTTCGCGCGCGAGCACCACCACCTCGCGCACCGCCGGGTGGGCGCCGATGGCCGCCTCGATCTCGCCGAGCTCGATGCGGTAGCCGCGGATCTTCACCTGGTGATCGATGCGGCCGAGAAAGTCGATGGTGCCGTCGGGGCGATAGCGGGCCAGATCGCCGGTGCGGTACAGGCGCGCGCCGGGATCGGCGCCGGGAAAGGGATCAGCGACGAAGCGCTCGCGGGTGAGATCGGCGCGGCCGAGATAGCCGCGCACCACGCCGTGACCGCCGATGAGCAGCTCGCCGGCCACGCCCACCGGGCACGGCTGCATCTGCCCGTCGACGATGAAGATGCGGGTGTTGGCGATGGGCCGCCCGACGGTGATGCGGGCGCCGTCGCGCGGGACCAGCGCGGTTGTCGACCAGACGGTGGTCTCGGTGGGGCCGTACATGTTCAAGATCTGTCCGCGCACCAAGGTACCGAGACGCTGCGCCAGCGCCGATGACAGCGCCTCGCCGCCCAGCAGCAGCTTGTCCAGATGCCCCAGCGCATCGGCGGTGGCCGGATCGTCCAGCAGCACCTGGGCCAGCGACGGCGTGCACTGCAGGTGCGTGACCCCGTACCGGCGAATCAGCGCCGCCACCGACGGATCGTCGTCATCGTCGCCGACACTGCTGGCGCTGGTGATGGTCGCCGCCGGCGGTTGATTGGCCCGCGCCCGCACCTGGTCGAGAAAGCGCAGGCTGTCCAGCACCACGTCGGCGTCCACGCCAAAGTCGATCAAGCAGGCGATCTCGTCGACGCCGACGGCGCGCAGCTTGTCCACCATCCGCAGGCAGCGCTCGGGCGTGCCGAACAGGCCACTCGTTTCGAAATAGCGCTCGAAGGCGTGCGCCATCAGTGCTTCGTCTTCTTCGGCGGTCAGCTCGCGCAGGGGCGCGCCCTCGGCGGCGCCGTGGTTGGCCCCACCGGGCTGGGCGAAGGCGGGGAACTGCCAGCGGGTCTGCTTGATGAGATCGGTCGAGGTGGCCAGATACGCCAGGAACGGCCCGCGCACACGCGCCCGCACCTCGGCCAGGTCGGCGCCGACGAAGGTGTGCAGCATCAGGCTGACGGTCCCTTGTCCCGGCCGCTGGGCGCGCGCGGTTCGGTACACCGCCAGTTTTTGCCGCAGATCCTCCAGCGACTGACCCAGCATGTTGGTCAGCACGTTGGCCCCCATCTCGCCGGCGGCGCGAAAAGTGTCAGGGCTGCCCGCCGCCGTCAGCCAGATGGGTGGATCGGTCTGCAGCGGCGGCGGAAGGATCTTTACGGTGATGGCGCTGCCGTTGCCGCTGCGGGCGGGGATCGATTCGCCCCGCCATAAGGCGCGGATGGTTTCCAGACTGCGCAGCATGATCGCCTTGCGATCGGCGTAGCGATCGGGCGCCAGCGCGAAGTCGTTGGCGTGCCAGCCCGAGGCGAACGACAGCCCGACCCGACCACCCGAAAGATTGTCGACCACCGACCACTCCTCGGCGACGCGAATCGGATCGTGCAGCGGCAACACCACGCTGCCGGCGCGCAGCTGGATGCGTGTGGTGATGGTGGCCAGGGCGGCGCTGGTGATCGCCGGGTTGGGATAAAGGCCGCCGAAGGCGTGAAAGTGCCGCTCGGGCGTCCACACGGCGGCGAAGTCGTGGGCGTCGGCGAAGCGCGCGCCTTCCAGCAACAACCGATAGCGATCGCGCGCCGACCCGCCGGCGTCGGCGGCGAAATAGAACAGGCTGAAGTCCATCTTGCGCGTCGGCGCGCCGGCGCTGATCGTCGGCGCGGTATCGGGTTGTGGTGGGGCTTGGGCTTGCGCCGAGGCGCGGGTCAGGGCCGCCCGATCGCGCTCGGGCGCGATCACCACTTGAAAGCCGCGAGCCAACGTCCACAGCAGCTCCAGCACCGAGATGTCGAAAGACAGGCTGGTGACCGCCAGCCAGACACCGGGCCCGGCGGCCGGGTCCAGCACGGCGTCCATCCCGGCGAAGAAGTTGATGACGTTGCGGTGCTCGATCATCACCCCCTTGGGGCGGCCGGTGGAGCCCGATGTAAAAATAACGTAAGCCAGGTTCTCGGGCCGGGCGGTGGCCGCGGGCAGCGCCGGGCCGGGATCGCCGCCGGACGGCAGCTCATCCAGCGCGATGATGGTCGTGGTGGTGGCATGAGCGGGCAGGCGCGCGGTCAGCCGCGCTTGCGTCACCACCACCCGGGCGGCGCTGTCCTCCAGCATCATCGCCAGGCGTTCATCGGGATAGCTGGGATCCAGCGGCATGTAGGCCCCGCCCGCTTTCAAGATCGCCAGCAACGCCACCGCCAGCTCCAGCGAGCGTTCGACGAAGATGCCGGCCAGGACATCCGGTCCCACGCCCAGCACGCGCAGCCGCCGGGCCAGATCATCGGCGCGGCGCTCCAGCTCGGCGTAGGTCAGCGAGCGGCCGCCGAACACCACCGCGATTGCATCCGGGGTGCGCGCCGCTTGCTCGGCGATGACGTCGTGGACACAGCGATCGGCGGGATAGCGAGTCTGCGTGGCGTTCCAGTCGACCAGCAGCCGCCGGCGATCGTCGGCGCTGAGCAACGGGTGTTCGCTGATCGGACGCGCCCGATCGGCTAGCGCCGCAGTCAGCAATGAGCTGAGCTGCCGGCCCAGGCCGGCGACCAAGGCCGCGTCGACGACGTCGGGCGCGAAGACCCACTCGACCGAGTCGGAAGCGCCGGGGTCGATCACCAGCGCCAGGTCGAAGGCGCCCAGGGCGGCCGTCGGATCGCCGGCGGCGCTGTCGCCGTCACCCACGATCACGGCCACCGGGAACGCGCGTTGCTCGGCGGTGGTGGCGCGCAAGGCTGGCTGGCGCTGGTACAGGTCCGCGGTGTACGGGAGTCGGGCGCGGACCATCGTGCGTTCGGCGCGCACCGCCGCCAGCCAGGCGTCGAACGAAGCGTCGACCGTCGCCGTCAGGCGCAGCGGCACCGCGGGCGCGAACAGCCGCCCAGCATTGACGTCGCCGCCCAGCAGGCGCCCGAGCTCGGCATCGCGATAGGCCACGTCGAACGGGCCGTCCTGGCCCAGGCGCAACAGCAATGCTCCGGCGGCGGCGAGGATCAGCTCGACACGGTGGTCGGCGCCGCTCTCGGTCGCCACGGCCGGCGGCAGCGCCGTTCGCAGGCGGGCGCGTTCGTGCGACGGGGCGGCGGGGCCGTCGGGGCCGTCGGGGCCATTGGCGCGCACGCTGGCCGGAACGCCCGCGGGGTGCGCCGTCGTCAAGCGTTGGATCCAGAACGATTCGTGGCGCGCGGCTGCCGCGTCCAGATCACCCAGCCACTGGGCAGCGGCCGGAGCCAGCACCGACAGCGCATCGCCCTCGCGCATTCCCAGGGCGGCGGCCAGCGCGCGCGGGGTCAGCGGCTGTCCGTCGAGCGTGGCCGCCGATCGGATCGCCAGCGGGCCGGTCGCTGTTCCGACGGTGAACGCGTCGTCGGAGATGCGGCCCACCACACCGGGTGACAGGACGGCGGTTGCCTTGTTCGCCGCGGCCAGCGTCGTCACCACCGCCGCGCCGTCGCGCGAAATGATCTTCGGTAGACCCAGCGGGTTCGCCTCCGATCCGAACGACAGCGCGCGCACCAGCGCATCCAGCTCGGCCCCTGGACGATCCCAGGCCAGCACCGACGCCGCCGCCGGCCGCCGCTGGCGCGGAAAATAACTGCGCGCCGCCGCGTCCTGGGGGCGCGGCGACAGACGCCCCGAGGTGAGATCGCCCAGCAGCGCCTGGAACGACGCCAGCGCGGCGTCGTGGCACTTGGTGTTCAGGCTCAGCGCGGTCTCGTCGGCGGCGATGGCGATGGATTGCTGCGCCAGAATGTTGCCGCCGTCCACCCGCTCGGTCATCTCGTGCCAGGTGACGCCGTGGCTGCGTTCGCCGGCAATGATCGCCCACGACGTCACGTGAAAGCCGGCGTACCGGGGCAGGGGACTGTCGTGATAGTTGATGGCCGCGCGCCTGGCCAGCCGCAGGATCTCCGTCGGCGTGACGCGCGGGTTGACGATGCTGAACAGATAATCGAACGGCCGTTCGGCCAGCGCGGGCGCCAGCGCGGCGTCGGCCGGCAGACAATCGATGGCGGCGTCTTTCGCCCAGCGGGTCACGGCGTCGTTGCCGGTGACCACGGCGGCGACGCTGTGGCCGCGCGCGCGCCAGGCGTTGGCGCACGCCACCAGCAGGCCGCCTTCGCCGATGAACAGACCTCGCAGCGGGGTCGCGTCGATCATGAGGCCTCCGGCTTCTTTTCCGCGGGCGGGGTCGCCGTGCCGTCGGCCGGGCGGGCCGCCGTCGCGCCCTCCACCGCTGATCGCTTGGCCCGGTACGCATCGCGCGAGAGCGCGCGCAACGGCGCTGTCTTTGCGGTCTTGGTCGGCGCCGCCGCCGCTTCGCTGGCGCGCTTCAGATCGGCGGCCAGTTCGGCGATGGTCAGCTTGGAGAACAGCGTGGACAGCGGCAGATCCAGGGCGGCGGCCTTGCGCACGCGGGTGGCTGCCTGGGTCAGCAGCAGCGAGTGACCGCCGAGCTCGAAGAAGTTGTCGTGAATGCCGATGCGCCCGATGCCCAGGATCGGCTGCCACACGCCGGCCACCAGTCGCTGCCAGTCGTCCGACGGTTCGACGTACGCCGACGCCAGCGCGGGCCGATCGGAGACGGCGTCCGTCGCTGCCGCGTCGCCGGCCGCAGCGCCGCCGGTGTCGGCGCTGGCCTGCGCGGCGATGGCCGCTTGCCAGCGCGCGAGATCCAGCGACGACACCACCACCTGCGCTCCCGGGCGCGCGGCCAGCACGCGGATCAGCGCTTCGATGCCTTCGGGTGGGGTCATGCCTTCGCGCAGGGCGACCTCGCGCAGGCCGGCGGCGCCTTGCGACGGATGCGTGGCGCTGGTGGCGGCGCGGGCGCCGGCGAACCCGCCGGTCTTGGCGGCGACGCGCTTCATGACAAAGCGCTTCATGACAAAGTCAGTGATCATCACCAGCGGCGCGCCGGCCGCGTCGACGATGGCCACGTCAAACGCCGCGGTGTCGGGCGATGCTCCGGCGCCGGTCGGTTTGAAGCGGACGTGGCTGTGGACCCGCGCGCCCAGCGGACGGTGGACCGTCACCTCGCCGTAGGAGAACGGCACATAGAAATCGCGATGGCCGTCGAACCCCGGGATCAGCGACTGGGCCGCGCCGGTGGCCATGTCCAGCAGCGCCGGGTGTAGCGCCACGTCGTCCAGATCGCCGGCGAAGTCGTCGGCCAGCCGCAGATCCAGCAGCGCTTCGCCGGGGCCGATGGCGATGCGGACGATGTTGGCCCAGCGCGGGCCGAAGCG
Organism: Polyangia bacterium; assembly: GCA_036268875.1. Lineage (GTDB taxonomy): Bacteria > Myxococcota_A > Polyangia > Fen-1088 > Fen-1088 > DATKEU01. The sequence continues at coordinate 111,952 of DATATI010000036.1, forward strand.
CATGAAGTCCTGCACCAGACATCCGTCCTGCACCGGTTGCTGGTCACCGCAGCGGGCGCGCACCGCGGCCAGGTCCAGCGACCCGAGCGTGGCCGCGCTGCGGTTGCCGTCGCCGCCGCCGGCAACGACGTCGACCCGGCCGACGACGTGGGTCTGCTCGGGCTCGGCGGCGGCGCTGCGGCTGGCGATGGTCAGCGCGCCGTCGCGGCGGTCGACGGTGACGGTCAGACGGCGCGCTTCGCCGGCCGCGACGAATGGCGCGACGAAGACCAGATCGCACAACACCGTCGGGCCGGCGCCGGGCGTCTTGGCGGCGCGCGCGGCGGCGGCGCGGGCCAGCTCGACAAAACCGGTGCCGGGCATCACCGCGTGGTCGCCGTCGCGCACGACGTGTTCGCGCAGCACCCACTGGTGATCGCGTTGAAACGTTCCCGCCAGGATCAACCGGGCGTCGCTGTCTTCAATCACGTCGGGCAGCCAGGGGCCGCCCGGCCGATGATCGCCGACCGCTGCGTGCGTGCCGTCGCCCAGCCCGGACAGTTGCGCGGCCATGCCGATGTCGCGCCAGGCGCTGAAGTTGACCGCCACCGTGTACCCGGCGGTGGTGGCGTTGCGCTCGACCGCGTAGGCGTCCAGAAAGGCGTTGGCCGCGGCGTAGTCGATCTGTCCCTCGAACCCCATGAACGAGCTGACCGACGAGAACAGCACCAGCAGCGCGGGCGGATCGTCCGCCAGCGCCGCGTGCAACGCCTGCGCGCCGCGAATCTTGGTGGCGATGACGGCGTCTTCGTCGGCGCCTTGTTCCTTCAATTGCAAAAGGCCGTCGTCGATGGTTCCCGCGGCGTGAAAGACGCCGTCGATGCGGCCAAAACGCGTGCGCGCCTTCACCACCACCGCGCGCACGGCGGCGGCGTCGCGTACGTCGGCTTGCACGGCCAGGATCTGCACGCCGGGTGTTCGCTGCAGCTCTTGCAAGCGTTGGGCTACCGACGCGGAGACGGGCGAACGCCCGACCAGCACCAGCTTGCCGGCGGCGGCGCGCGCCAACCATGCCGCCGTCTCCAGTCCCACGCCGCCCAGGCCGCCGGTGACCAGGTACGTGCCTCCGCGGCGAATCGCCGTTGGCAAGGCGGCGCTGGGCGGTTCCAGGCGCGCGCGTTCGAAGGTGCGGACGAACCGTTGCGTTCCCCGATGGGCGACCACGCGCTCCGCGTCGCGCTCGGTGCGGCGCAGATCGTCCAGCTCGGCCAGCAGGCGATCGATGGCCGCGTCGCGCTGCCAGGGGCCGGCGATGCCGCCATCAATGTCAGCGGCGAAGGCGGGTGGCAGATCGACGCTGCGGGTGCGCAGGTGCGGCAGCTCGCGCGGGGCCACCAGGCAGGGACCCAGCAACAGCGCCTTTTCCGCCGCCGGCGTGGTCTCGCCGGCGATGTCGTGCAGGCGCGACGAGACCACCGCCAGCGCGGTCGGGGCTTCTTCGCCGGCCAGGGACTGGATCAGCCACAGCAGGCTGTCATAGCTTTCCGCCGCCGTGGTCTCACCGACGGTGAAAAGGTGCACGATCGCCCGCGGCGGTGTCCCGCGCCGGCGCAGCGCCTGCCACAGACGATCGCTGTCGGCGCGCGATCCGGGGGCGATGGTGAAATCGCCGTCGGCGGTCTCGGCGAACGCCGCGCCCGCTTGCACGATCACCACCGACTCTGCGCGCGCGGTCAGCTTCTTCGCCAGCGCTGCGCCGACGCCACGATCGTCGGCGAACAGCAGCCAGCTTGGTTCGATGGCGGCGGCGCTGGCGGGCAGGGCGGCTGGCAGCGGTTGCGATCGCCAGGTCGGGCGCGAAAACCAATCGCCGAGGTCCGCCAGCTTGGCCAGTGGCCCGCGGGCTTGGTGGTCGGCAGCGACGGTGGTGTCGGCGGCGGCGCTGCGCGGGATCCAGTGTCGGCCGCGCTGAAACGGATAGCCGGGCAGCGCCACCTTGCGCCGCCGCTCGCCGACGAAGAAGGCCGGCCACTTCAACTCGCCGCCCGCCAGCCACAGCCGGCCGAGCGCGGTCAGCAAGAACGCGTCGGCCGGCTCGGGCTCGGTCGGGTGCGGCAGCGTGGGGATCGCTTCGGCCGCGGGCGTGATGCCTTGCTGGCGCGCCAGGCTGGCCAGCGTGCGGCCCGGGCCCACCTCGATTAGCACGGTCGCGCCACCGCCACCGCCGCCGCCGTCGCGCAACAAAGTCGACAGCCCTTCGGCGAAACGCACCGGCTGGCGCAGGTGATTGACCCAATAGCGGGGATCGACGGCCTCGCCGGCGGTGATCCACTGGCCGGTCAAATTCGAGATGTACCGTCGCTGCGGCGGACGCAGCGCGATCGATCGGCAGAAGGCTTCGAACGCCGGAAGGATCGGCGCCAGCATCGCCGAATGAGCGGGCACGGCGATGTGAATGCGGGTGCAGTCAACGCCGCGGGCGCCGAGGTTCGTCTCCAGCGCGGTGATCGCCTCGCTGGCGCCCGAGGCCACGCACAGCGACGGGCCGTTGACGGCGGCAATGGAAAGCCCGCGCGTGACGGGCGTGCCCTCGATGGTCGCGCGCACCTCCGCCTCCGGCAGCGGCACGCCGAGCATCGATCCGGGCGCCAGCGTCTCGAACAGCTGCCCGCGCCGCGTGACCATGCCCAGGCCGTCGGCGAAGGTGACCACGCCGGCCAGGCAGGCCGCCACGTACTCGCCCATGCTGTGGCCGATCAGCGCCGCCGGTTCGATCCCCCGCGCCAGCAGCAGCGACGCCAGCGCGTACTCGGTGGCGAACAGCGCCGGCAGGGCCGCCGACGGCGCTTCCAGGCGTTTGCTGGCGGCGGCTTGTTCGTCGGGCGGCGGAAACAGCAGCGTGCGCAGATCGAATCCCAGCTTGGGCCGGGCCAGCGCCGCCGCTTCGTCGATGATGCGGCGATAGTCCGGTTCGCTGTGGTACAGCGCCTGGCCCATGCCGGCGTATTGCGCCCCGCCGCCGGGAAACATCAGGGCCACCGTCGGCGTTTGCTTGGGTCGGATGCGGGTGAGAAGACGCGCCGGCGCGTTTTCCAGGGCGTTTGCCGCGTCGGCCGCATCGCGCGCCACCAGGATGCGGCGGTGACTGAAGGCCTGTCGTCCCTCGGCCAGCGTGTACGCCACATCGCCGAGGTCGACGATGCCCGGTCCGTCGCCGCCCGACTGGCGCAGCGTCGTCGCCAGGTTCGTCGTCGCGGTTTGCAACGCTGCTTCCGACTTTGCCGACAGCGGCAGCAAACGCCAGGGGCGCGTCGGGCCTCCCGGTTTTTCCACCGCCGGTGATGCGGGCCCTTCCTCGATGATGACGTGGGCGTTGGTTCCGCCCGCGCCCAGCGCGGTGATGCCGGCGATCCGTCGTTCCGCCGCCCACGGCCGCGCCTCCGTCGGCACGTAGAACGGCCCGTGCACGAGATCGATCTCCGGGTTGGCGCGCGCGAAATTGATGGTCGGGGGAATCACTCGCGCCTGCAGCGCCATCACCATCTTGATCAGCGCGGCCATCCCGGCCGCCTCGCCCAGGTGGCCGACGTTCGCCTTCACCGATCCCAGCGCGCACCCGGCCCGTCGCGCCGCCGAACCGGCAAAGGCCTGGGCCAGCGCCTTCACTTCGATCGGATCGCCGATGGCCGTGCCCGTGCCGTGCGCTTCGACGTACGAGATGGTGCCCGCGTCCAGGCCGGCGATGGCCAGCGTTTCGGCGATGACCTCGGTCTGTCCGTCGACGCTGGGGGCAAGAAAACCGACCTTCTGCGTGCCGTCGTTGTTGATGGCCGACCCGCGCAGCACCGCCAGCACGCGATCGCCCGCCGCCAGCGCGTCGTCCAGGCGGCGCAAGACCACGCAGCCCACGCCGCTGCCGAACAGCGTGCCGCGCGATTCGGCGTCGAACGGACGGCAATGGCCGTCGGGCGACAGGATCTCGCCTTCCTTGAATAAATATCCACGGTCCTGCGGCAGCACCACCGTCGATGCGCCGGCCAGGGCCAGGTCGCATTCGCCGCCCAGCAGGCTTTGCGCCGCCAGGTGCACTGCCACCAGCGATGACGAGCAGGCGGTCTGCACGTTCATGCTGGGCCCGCGCAGATTGAATTCGTACGATGCGCGGGTGGCCAGGAAGCTCGCGTCGTTGCCGGTGTGGCGCAGCAGCCATTCGCCGACGTTGTCCATCAGGTCACGGTTGGTGACCAGGTGGTGCATCAGGTAGCTCGGCATTCCGCAGCTGGCGAAGACGCCGACGCTGCCGGGGAAACGCGCCGGATCGCAGCCGGCGTCTTCGAGGGCGTGCCAGGCGGTCTCCAGGAAGATTCGATGTTGCGGATCGGTGATGGCTGCTTCGCGCGGGCTCCAGCCGAAGAAGCCGGCGTCGAAGGCCTCGACGTCGTCGAGAAACGGCGCCGCCGGGACGTACCCGGGATCGTCCAGGTGGTCGGCGCTCTCGCCGGCGGCCAGAAGTTCGTCGCGGGAAAAATGCCGGATGGACTCTGTCCCGTCGCGGACATTGCGCCAGAAGGCCGCCACGTCTGGCGCGCCGGGAAATCGTCCGGCCATGCCGATGATGGCCACCCGCGGCCCGTCGTCATCGGACGGATCGTCGTGGTCGTCGCGCCCGGCGCTGCTCACGGGTCGGGCCTCGGCGCGTCCTTCGCCCCGCGCTCGCCGGACAGCCGGCCCACCATCGCCTGCAGCACGTCGCCGGGGATCAGCGCCGCGTCCAGCGCCCGGTCTGAACTCCACACCGCCGCCTGCGGACACGGCTGGCTGGTGAAGGCGGTTCCGCTGGCGGTCAGGCGAGCGGTCAGGCGCCGAAGATCGTCGCTGGCCTCCGATGAGAAGAGCGCCACCTGCTTGGTCCGCCAGGGCGCCGCGGACCCGTCGCCGAGCTCAACCGCCGCCAGATCGTCGCGCAGAGCGGGCGGCAGCGGCATGCCCAGCGCTTCGTGATCGGTCGGCACGACCACCGAGCCTTCGGGCAGCTCGCCACGCAGGTAATCGACGTGCATCTGCGAAAGCTGGCGCAGGTACGCGGCGCCGCTGACCACGGGATCCCAGGCCAGCACGCCCTCGACGTCGCGGCGGCCTGGCGTGGCCAGCAGGGCCAGCGTGGCGCCAAAGCGCAGACCCAGAAGCCACACCTTGCTGACGCCGGTGGTGTCCTTCAGCTCGTCGGCGGCGCTGCCCACATCTTCGATCCAACCGGGCAGGCGCGCGTCGTCGCCGTCGCCGGCTGAGTCGCCGGTGCCGTAGTAGTCGAAGCGCATGACGTGGTAACGGGCCTGGGCCAGCAAATTCGCCAGCTGGCGAAAGGCGCGGTGAGCGCGCACGGCTTCGTGACCGAGCGGGTTGCACAGCACCACGCCAGCCGGGCGCGCGGGCGCCGCCGCCGGCGCGTGATAGAGGCCGAACAGCGTGCGCTGGCTGCTGCCGAAGTGCAGCGGGTTCACGGCGGCGTTCCCGGTGCGGCGTCGCATTCCGCCGCCAGCTGCTCCAGATTCTGAAACGCCAGCGAACGCGGCCCCAGGCGCTTGCCCAGGCGGGCGTGGATGCGATGGATAACCTGCATCGACAGCAGCGAGTGCCCACCCACGTCGAAGAAATTGTCGGTCAACCCCACCCGCGGCAGCGCGAGCGCCTCGGACCAGATCGCGGCGATGGCGATCTGGGTGGGGGTCTGCGGCGGCGGCGGTTCGGCGGGGGCGCGCGCGGTCTCGCGCAGCGGATCGGGAAGCTGGCGGCGATCGATCTTTCCATTGGCGGTCAGCGGCAGCGCCGGCAGATCGACGAACAGGTGCGGGATCATGTGATCGGGCAATTCGCGGCGGGCGAACTTGCGCAGCTCGCTGGCGGTGGGTGATTCGCCGGGAGCGTGCACGACGTAGGCGACGATGCGGCGATCGCCGGCGGCGTCGTCCTTCACCGCCACCGCCACGCCGCCCACGCCGGGATGTCGTGACAGCGTCGCTTCGATCTCGCCGAGCTCGATGCGAAAGCCACGCACCTTCACCTGGGCGTCGGCGCGGCCCAAACATTCCAGCGTCCCGTCGCCGCGCTGGCGCGCCCGATCGCCGGTGCGGTACAGGCGTCCGCTGCCGGCGGGACCAAACGGATTGGCGATGAATCTTTCCGCCGTCAGCTCGGGCCGGCCGCGGTAGCCGCGGGCCACGCCGGCGCCGCCGATCACCAGCTCGCCGATGGTGCCGGGCGGGACCAGCGCGTTGCCCGGACCCAAAATGAAGACCTGGGTGTTGGCGATGGGTCGTCCTATCACGATGTCGTCGGCGTCGGTGACCAGGGCGCACGTCGACCAGACGGTGGTCTCGGTCGGGCCGTACATGTTCCACAGCGAGGAGGTTCGTTCCAGCAGGGCGCGCGCCAGATCGGGCGCCAACGCCTCGCCGCCGCACAGGACTTTCAGGTGCGGCGTCTGTTCGGGCAGCCAGCCCGCAGCCAGCAGCAGACGAAACGTGGCCGGCGTCGCCTGCAGCACCGTGGCCCGCGAGGCGCGCAGCTTGTCCAGCAAAGCAGGCCCGTCGGCGGCCTCTTCGCGCGTGGCCAGAACGATCGTCGCGCCCAGCGACAGCGGCAGGAACATCTCCAGCGCGGCGATGTCGAACGACAGCGTGGTCACCGCCAGCAAGCGATCCGCGGCGGTCATTCCCGGTTGCCGCTGCATGCTGGCGATGAAATTCGACAGCGCGCCGTGCGGAAGCTCCACGCCCTTCGGCCGCCCGGTCGAGCCCGAGGTGTAAATGACGTACGCCAGATCGTCCGGGCGGGCGGCGGGCGCGGCCGCGTCGCTGCCGGGCGCGGCCTGCTCCCAGTTGTCACTTTCGTCAAGGCGCACCAGGCGCGCGCCGTTTTCCGGCAGATCCTCTGCCAGCGCGCGGCTGGTGATGATCACCGACGCGGCGGCGTCTTCCAGCATGAAGCGGATGCGTTCCGGTGGATAGGCCGGATCCAGCGGTAAGTACGCCGCGCCTGCCTTCAACGTGCCGAGCAGCGCCACCACCATCTCGGGCGAGCGTTCAACGAAGATGCCGACGACCGCGCTTGGCCCCGCGCCCAACCCTGACGTCCGCAGGTGGGCAGCCAGCGCCGAGGCGCGGCGGTCGAGTTCCCCGTAGGTCAGCGCGCGATCGTCCTGCGTGACGGCGACGGCTTCCGGCGTGCGCGCCGCTTGCGCCGCCACCCATTCGTGCAAGCAGCCGGCGGGGATGGGCGCGGCGGTGGCGTTCCAGTCGGTGACGATGGTGCGGCGCTGGTCAGCGGTCAGGATCGGCAGCGTGTCGATCGACCGATCCGGATCGTCGGCCGCCGCCTGCAGCAGCGTTTGATAGTGGCCGGCAAAGCGCGCCGCCGTGGCGTCGTCGAACAGATCGCCGGCGTATTCCAGCAGGCCTTGCATGCTGCCGTCGTCCAGCTCCTGCATGTCCAGCGTGAGATCGAACTTCGAGGTGCCGGCGTGCGCGGGCAGGGCGGTGACGCGCACGTCAGGCAAGGTCAGCGCGGAGGTGGGCGCCTTCTGCATCCCGAACATGGCCTGAAAGAGGGGGCTGGCGCTGGTGGCACGGGCCGGGTGAACCGCCTCCACCACTTTTTCGAACGGCATGTCCTGATTGGCCAGCACGCGCAGCGCCGCTTCCTTCACCCGCGACAGCAGGGCGCGGAAGGTTGGCGCGCCGGCCAGGCTGCTGCGAAAGACAACGGTGTTGGTGAAGAAGCCGACCGAGTTTTCGATCTCCGCGCTGTCGCGGTTGACGATCGGCGTTCCCACCAGCACGTCGTCCTGACCGCCCAGACGATAAAGCAGCAGCTGGTACGCCGCCAGCAAGGTCATGAACAGCGACGCGCCTTCACGCCGGCCGAGGGCGCCCAGCGCCGCGGTCAGCGGCGCCGACAGTGGGAAGGTGAGCTGCCCGCCCAGGTAACTGGCGGTCGGCGGGCGCGGGCGATCCGCCGGCAGCGCTAGCACCGGCAGCTCGCCGGACAGAAGGTGGCGCCAGAAAGTCAGCCGCTGTCCCAGCTCGCCACCTTGAAAGTGTTCGGTCTGCCAGACGGCGTAGTCAGCGTACTGCAAAGCCGGCGGCGGCAGCGGCGATTCGGCCGCTGGCGGCGTGGCGGTGAACGCGCCGTAGAGTTGACTGAGCTCGCCCAGCAGGATGCTCAGCGACGAACCGTCGCAGACGATGTGGTGCACGTTCAGCACCAGCACAAACGACCGCTCAGTCAGTTGCCCCAGCATCACCCGGAACAGCGGCCCGCGATCAAGGACGAACGCCCGCGCCGCCGCCGCCCGGACCATCCGCAGCGCCTCGCCCGCCTTGTCGTCGTCGGGCAGCGCGCGCAGATCGACAGTGTCGATGGCCAGCGGCTGGGCAGGGGCGACGATCTGCACCGGCACGCCCTCCGACGCGCCGAAGGTGGTGCGCAGCGATTCGTGACGATTGCCGAGCTCGCTCAGCGCCCGGGTCAGGGCCGGCACGTTCAGTGGGCCGTCGAGCCGGAACGCCAGCGGCACGTTGTAGACCGCGGCGCCCGGGTCCAGTTGATCCAGGAACCACAGGCGCTGCTGGGCGAATGACGCCGGAAAGACGAAGACGTCGTCTTCCGACCGTTCCGCCGCGGGCCCCTGCGATTCTCGCCGAAGCGTTTCCATGTCCCCCTGGAGCGAGCGCAGCGAGCGCTGCGCCTAACAATGGTCGGCTGATGGACGACCCCGATGAACGAACAATGATTAGAAGACCAAAAACTCCGGCGTTGAGCGTACCAAACCGAAGGCCAAAACACACTTGGCGGGAGATTTCAGGCACAATGAAATCCGTCGATGCGTGACAAGGTCGTTCTCATTACCGGCGCCAGCAATGGCATCGGCAAGGAGACGGCCATCGGGCTGGGCAAGCTGGGGGCGCGGTTGATCTTGGTCTGCCGCGACCGCGAGCGGGGCACGGCCGCCGTCGCCGAGATCGGGCGCAAGGCGCCGGACGCCGCCGGAATCTCGTTGCGGCTGGCCGATCTGTCGTCGCAGGCGGCGGTGCGGGCGCTGGCCGCCGACGTGCTGGCCACGACGCCTCGACTGGATGTGCTGATCAACAACGCCGGCGTGATCCTGCAGACGCGAACCCTGAGCCCCGACGGCATCGAGATGCAATTCGCCGTCAACCATCTGGCGCCGTTCCTGCTGACGAACCTGTTGCGCGAACGGCTGGTGCAAAGCGCGCCCGCCCGGGTGGTCACCGTCGCGTCGCAGGTCGAACGGAAGGGCCGCATCGACTTCGACGATTTGCAGGGCGCGCGACGATACCAGCCATTGACCGCGTACGGGCAGTCGAAGCTGGCCAATGTTCTTTTCACCTATGAGCTTGCCCGTCGGCTGGCCGGCACCGGCGTCACCGCCAACTGTCTGCACCCAGGCGTCATCGGGACCAAGCTGCTGGCTGATTACATGGGGCGCTCGGGCGTGACCGGCTGGGTGGCCAACCTGGCTTTTCCCAGCGCCGAGAAAGGCGCCCGGCCCAGCATCCGGGCGGCGTCGGATCCGGCGCTGGCCGGCGTGACCGGAAAATACTTTCAGGAGCTGCGCGAAGGGGAAAGCTCGCCGGCCTCGTATGACCAGGCGACGGCGCGCCGGCTGTGGGAGGTCAGCGCGGCGATGACCGGGTTGGAGGCCGGATGAGCGCGCCCGATCCCGCTGCGCCCGCGGTCGCCGGCCTTTCCATCGACGCGCTTTATCCGTGGAAGGGCACGTCGCCCGCCGATCTGGAGTTGGCGTGTACGCAGATCGCGCGCCGGCTGATCGCCGCGGGAAAGAAATCGATCGGGTTTCTGCCGGCGCCGGGCAGCGGGGATCTGTTGCCTTTGTTGGTGCGCGTGGGCGGGGCGCTTTATCCGTTTGCGCAACGGCAGGCGGCGGTGATCCCGGCCTGGCAGCGATGGGACGCGCCACCGCCCGGCGCCGGCCGGCTGGGCGATGACGAGCACGGCCCGTCGCTGCGCCCGCTCGGCGGCGAGGCCGGGCCGACGCTGCTGGTGCCGCCGCTTTGTCCCGACGCTTCGACGGCGGCCCTGTCGTTGCAACTGGCCCTGCGACGAATGGACAAACTGTTCCCCCATGCCCTGGTCGATCTGTCGGGCCTTTCAGGGGCGGCGCCCGAAGATCGCCAGGCGACGTTGCGTCTGGTAGACGGGGTGACAGTGGTGGGGACGCGCAAACGCACCACGGTCCATCAGCTGCGTCTCGCTTCGCAGCAGATCCCCAACGACAAAGATCTGGGCGCGGTGCTGATCGGCTGAGCGCCCGCGCAACGGCGGCGCGACGAACCGCTTACCGTCGGCCGCGCTCGGGGAACGGCGTGGGTGGCTCGGCTTCCTCGCCGCCGCGCGGATCGATCGGCGTGGCGTCGTCTTCGATCATCGAACCGTCCTGGCCGGCGGCCCAGCGCAAGGCGCGGGCGAAGACGGCGGCGAATTCGCCGGCCAGGTGACGGCGGTGGTAGCGCTCGATGCCGACGGGCGCCGGGCGCGCCGGCAGCTCGCCGGCCTGAAACGCCGTCAGGAGCCTGGCCAGATACGCGGCGATCCCCGCTTCGTCGCGCGGGCCGATCAGCGCGCCGACTTTGTGGCGGGTGACCAGATCCGACAGCACCCCGGGCGGCGCCAGCGTCAGGCAGGGGCGCCCGAACTGCTGCGCCAGGTACATCAGCTCAAAAATCTTCGCCGGGTACACCCGCTCGATGAACGGGCATTCGTCGAGAATGCACAACGCCAGATCGGTGGCGCCGAGCTCGGTGATCACCTGCTCGTGCGGGACGTAGCCTTCGCGGCGCACGCCCAGGGCCTCCATGCCTTCGAAGGCGTCGGCTTCGGTGTCGACGATGCGGCCCAGGAAGCGCACTTCCAAAAGCTTGGCCAGCGTTGGATCGGCGGCGTGCAGGCGGCGCACAGCGCCCAGAAAACCGCGCGCGCTGGTCAGGCGAAAGATCGTGCCGGCGTAGGTGATGACGAACTTGCGGCCCGGCGAAAATCGCGGCGGCGGGCCGGCCAGCGTCTCGGGAAAATCGTCGGGATCGTATCCGTTGGGGATGGCGAAGACGCGGTCGGCTTTGAGAAAAGAAAACCGTGACAGCAGATTCGCGCGGAAGGCTTCGGTGGCCGTGATGACGGCGTGGGCGCTGTGCAGGACGGCCTGCTCCAGCGCGGCGCCGGCGCGGGCCGGGACGGTGGCGTTCATCTCGAAGACCTCGCGCACGGTGCTCCACTCGTCGCGATAGTCCAGCACCACGGCGACGCCCGGGCGCAGGCGGGCCAGCGGCGCCAGCATGAACTGCGAGAACGGCGGCGCGCTGATGCACACCACGTCGTCGAGGCCGCGGAGCAAGCGCCCGGCCAGCGCCGCCTGGGCGGCCGGCTGCCACAACACTTGCGGATCGGGGATCAGCGCCTGCCGCGCCAAAGACATCCCGGCGGCGCGCAGCTTGGTTTTGATGCCGCTCAAATTCCACGACGAAGACGCGGTTTCCCCGCCGCCGTTGCCGTCGGCATTTTTCGCCGCCGCCGTCCAGGTCGCTTGCTTGACCTTGTAGCTCGGCTCGAAGGTTCGCACGCGCTGGATCTCCGTGCCGGGCGGAATGTCTCGTTCCAGCGAATGATCGATCACCGGCACCGACGGGTTGGCGGCGGTCAACACCGCGGGCGTGACGCTGTGGTGGCCCAGGTACTTCACCAGCTTCAGCGGCCGCCCCACGCCGGCGCCGCCGGTGGGCGGAAACGCGTAAGCCACTATCAGCGCGCGCGTCACTTCAGCGCTCCACCGAGACGACCTGGCGCTTTCCGCTTTTCGACAGCGGGATGTCTTCGACGCGCTCGATGGTCACGGCCACACCGGCCAGGTACCGCTGCCAGGTCTGGCGCAGGATGGTCTCGATCTCGGCGTCGAAGGTCGCTGTCGGGACGATGCGCAGGGTGATCGAACGATCGCGGTGCTGCACCACTTGGAAGCGGCGAATGGCGTGCGCCAGGTGCGCGATGACGACGTTGAAGACCAGGCCGTTGACCCGGTTGCCGGCGGCGTCCAGCAGCGTCTCGGTGACGCGGCCCTCGACGGTGGAGAGGCGCGGGTGGGCGCGGCCGCACGAGCAGGCGCCGGGCGGCGCGGCGATGGCCAGATCGCCGGTGGCGTAGCGAATGAACGGCATGCCGAAGTTGTGCAGATCGGTGACCACCACCTCGCCCAGCTCGCCGGGCCTGGCGCTGCGGCCGGTGGGGCCTTCGCCCTCGCGTACCACCACCTCGACGATCAGGTTCTCCATCGAGACGTGCAGGCCGTCGTGGGCGGCGCACTCGGTGGCCATCAGCATCACCTCGCGCGAGCCGTAGGTCTCGAACACCTCGGGGCCGAAGGCTTCGTTCATCACCGCGCGGTCGGCCGGCAGCAAACGTTCGGCGCCGCAGATCACCGGGATGGTGTCCCACCGTCGGTGCTGGCCCGCCACCACGAAGCGGGCCAGGTCGGCGCCGGCCTGGCTGTAACAGAGGATGATCTGCGGTTTGGTGCTGACGATGGCCTCCACCACGCGCTGCAGATCCTCCGGCCCGCGGCGGCCGCAGTCGATGTAATGCTCGCGGCGAATGGCGTGGTCGGCGTTGGCCTTGGCCCTTTTCAGCCGCGACGTGTTCGGCGCGCCCGCGCCCCAGTAGTGCAGCGATCGCAGCCCCGGGCGGTAACCGGCCCAGGCGTACCCGCGCAGCTTGATCGCCTGCCGCCAGTACTCCGATTCCAGGTCGTAGCCGAAGGTCAGGGGCGAACCCAGCGTGCCGCTGGTCGACTTGCGAATGTCGACGGTGGCGCCGGCGGTGGCGGCGCGCTCGTCCACGCCGGCCCGGGCGTCGTCGCGCGTGACGATGGGCAGCTTGCAAAGTTCCTCGGGGCCGTTGATTTGCTCCGGGCGCAGGCCGGCCGCTTCGAAGCGCCGGTGATAGAAAGGGACGTTGGCGTTCGCGTGGCGCAAAAGCCGCCGCAGATCGCCCGCCTGCACGGCCAGAAGTTCATCCAGCGATCGCCACTGCGTCTTTTCCAGATGGCGCAGGCGATCCAGCGTCGGCCGCTGGCGCACCACGCGCTCCCACAGCGGATAAAGAAGGTGCTGATAAAGACGCCCGTAGGTGTCCATGTTTGCGACGGCACCGGCGAGAGAGGCCGCGCCGCTTAGGCCTCCGCGCGCGATTCCACCGTCGGCGTGCTGGCTGGCGCCGGGCGGCCCGACTGGATCCAGCGCCGGTGCCACAGGTTCAACACCAGCACCGTCCACAAACGGTTGCTGAAATCGGCGGCGCCGGACCTGTGATTTTGTAACAGCGTGGCGATCTGATCGCGGCGCAAGAAGCCGGTCTTGGTCAGGCCGTCGTCCAGCAGATACTCGCGGCCCCAGTCACCGAGGCGGCCGCGGAACAACTCGACCACCGGCGTGCGGAAACCTTGCTTGGGCCGGTAGATGATCGAATCGGGCAGGAGGCCCTCGATGGACTTCTTGAAGAAGTACTTCACCATCCCGTCCTTCTGTTTGAACCTGGCCGGGATGTTGTAAACGAAGTGGGCGTAGGCCGGTTCGGTGTACGGGCAGCGCGATTCCAGGCTGAGGTGCGACGACAGCAGGTCCAGCTTGCCCAGCATCAAATTGCCGAAGTAATAGTCCTGCATCATCCGGTAGATGATGTGGTTCAGGTAATCGCGGTTGCCGTGCGCGCTGTCTCTCAAGCGGGCGGCGTCGCGGGCCACCACGTTGTAAGGCAGCTCGCCGGCGGTGGCGCGCAAAGCCTGCGGGGACAAGATGGAATCGCGCTCGGACTCGGGCCAGCCGATCTCGAAGTTCCAGAAGTACTCTTCGCCGTTAGCCGCGCGCCGCAACAGATCGGTTCGCTTGGGGGCGATCATCGGCGCCGCTGCGGCGGCCAGCTTGCGCACCACCGACGGCAGCTTCAGGAACGGCAGCCACCGTTCATAATAGCGGGCGCGGATCTTGATCATCTCGCCGTGGCCGCACGACAGCTCATCGTTGGCTTCGCCGGTGACCACCATCTTCAGGCCTTGGTCTTTGGCCATCTTCAGCGCCTGGTACAAAAAGACGCTGGACGGTTCGGAGACGAGATCATCCATGGCGTCGGCGGCCACCGGGATGGTCTCCAGGAACTCGTCGACGTTCATCAGCTTCTCGTGGTGCTGCGACTTGATCAGATCCGCCACCTGCTTGGCGTACTGCATGTCGCTGTACTTCGCGTCGCCTTCGAACTCGGCCAGGCCGACGGTGAAGGTGTGTAGATCATCGGGCTTGGCCACCTGCTTGGCCAGCAACGCCGCGTTGGCGCTGCTGTCATTGCCGCCGCTGACCAGCGCGGCGATCGGCCCGGGGGCGAAGCGGCGTCGCACGGCCCCTTCGTGCAGCTCGCGCACGCGGTTGACATAGAACTGCTCGTCGTCGACCTCGGGAACAGGATCCCACAGCAGATCCCAAAACACTTTGGTGCTGACGCTGCCGTCGGCGCCGTAGAACACCGCCGCGCCGGCCGGCACCTTCTGCACACCGGCGAACAGCGTGCGCGGTCCGGGCACGGTCAGGAACGTCAGGTAGTGCGAGACCGCCACCTCGTCGACCGCCACCGGCACTTCCGGAACGGCCAGCAGCGCTTTTATCTCGGAGGCGAAGGCGATCCCGGCGCGCCCCATGTGATAGTAGACCGGCCGCACGCCCAGAAAGTCACGCGCCAGGACCAGCGTCTTCTTGCGCCCATCCCAGATGGCCACGGCGAATTGACCGTCGACGCGGCGAAAGCCTTCGATGCCGTCCAGGTCGTAGATCTGCAACAGAAGCTCGCCGGCGTCGGCAGTGCGGGTGCTGCGGCCGCGGCCCTTCAGATATTCGCGAATTTGATCGGCGTTGAAGACCCGGCCGTCGGCGACGGCATGGCTGACGCCGTCTTCGGTGCGCGCCACCGCCGGCGGCGGATCGGTCGGCACCACGCGCAGCAGGCGAAAACCCAGCGCCACCGGCGTCTGCCCCGACGCCGCGCCGGCGCCCGACAGGTGGCGGGCCATGCCGTCAGGGCCGCGCGTTTTCAACATTTCCAGCATCAGCGCGAGATCTCGCGTTCCCTTCGGCTCGGCGGCGCCTGCTCCTACGATCCCGCAAATCGCTGACATGGTTCCTCGCTTTTTTCGACGTTAGGCTGCGGCGCGCGGGGCGCGCCCTGACTGATGGGAATGAATCCGGCGGACGTCATCATAGATCGATTGATAGCCATCGATGGCGGCCGCCAAGCTGTGACGGTTGAACGCATCGGCGGCGGCGTTCTTCCCCAGCGTCCGCCGAAGAGCGGCGTCGCCGGCCAGCCGCACGAAGTTTTCGCCCATCGCCGGGGCGTCTCCGGCCGGCGACAGAAGGCCCATCTGGCCGTCGACCACCAGCTCGGGCAGCTCGTTGACGTTGGTGGCGGCGATGGCCGCGCCGGCCGCTTTCGCCTCCAGGATGGCCACGCCGTACGGTTCGAACTTCGACGCCAGGACGAAGATCTCCAGCGACCGCAGCAGCACCGGCACGGTGGAACAATGTCCGATGAATTTCATCCGCTGGCCGATTCCCAGCGCCGCCGCCAGTGCCTCCAGCTCGCCGCGCAGCGGGCCGTCGCCCGCCACCACCATCCACAGCTGTGGCGCCGCTTTCAAAGCGTGGGCCAGGGCGCGCAGCTGGGTCGGGTAGTCCTTCTGTTCGACCAGCCGCCCGACGCTGCCGACCACCACCGCGCCCTCCGGCACGCCGATCGACTTTCGGAAGGCGGCCACCTCGGCGTCGGAGACCTTGTCGAACCGTGACAGATCCACGCCGTACGAAACGACGCGCAGGCGGGCAGTGTCGATGCCGTTGAAGCGGCAAAACCGCTCGCCCAGCGACCGCGCCACCGTCACCACCGCTCCCATCAAACGCGCCACCAGCTGGTTGCGCAGGCGGTTGCGCCGCGAGGTCGTGAACAACTTCTGCGGCAGAAAATCATAACGCTGGTCGGGCGTCAGGCAGGCGAACGCGCTCAGCGATCCCACCACGGCCTTGATGCCCAGCGTGCGGGCGACGATCCCGCCATACAACATTGTCCGCGGGTTGTAACAGTGAACCACCGTCGGCTTGGTCTCGCGCATCACCTTGCCCAGACGGACCATCACGCCGACGTTCAAGCCGTCGGGGCAGGGGATCTCGAACAGCGGGACGTGTTTTTTGATCAGCGGTTCCAGCAGCGGGCTGCGTTCCTTGTCAAAGCAGGCCACCGCCGGTTGATAGCGCGCGGGATCAAGCCCGCACACCAGGTCCACCATCGCTTTGGTCTTGCCGGACAGTCCCAGGCCGTCGACCAGAAACAAGACGGTGGGGACGCCCGGCGCCGCGGTCACGCCGCCGCCGCCTTGTTGTCGATCCAGCGCGAGTACCAGGCCCCCAGGTTCACCAGGCACCACAGATCAAAGCTGTGATCGTGCACGCCGGCCAGGTGGCGCTTCCACATGCCGTCGATGTACGCCCGGTTGAAGAAATCGCGCGACGACAGGGCGCTGTCGAAGATCTGGCTTTTGGCCCAGCTCGCCAGCGGGCCCTTCAGCCACGCCGGCAACGGCACGCGGAAGCCCTGTTTCTTGCGCGTCAATACCTCTGAGGGCAGCACCGACTTCAGGGCCTCTTTCAAGACGTACTTGGTCTTGTCGTTGCGGATCTTCAGCGACTGCGGCAGCGACAGACCGTACTCGACCAGCTGGTGATCCAAAAACGGCGCCCGCGCCTCCACCGAGTGCGACATCGAGATCTTGTCGACGCGCATGAGCAGCAGCTCGGGCAGGCGGTTGGCCAGCTCCAGCGCCGACATCTGCTGCATCAGATCGGCGTTCGGCTGGTGGGCGAACAGATCGGCGTAGACCCCTTGCACGTAATCGGCGGCGCGGCTGGTCTTGTGCGGTTCGAACCGCGACAACGTCTGCGGGCGCAGCAGATCTTTCTTCTCGGTGTCCCAGAAAACCACCTCCAGGCCCCAGTACAAAGGTTCGCCGTCGCGGGCCCGGCGCAAGATGTCCACCCGCCCGGGCGGCGCCTTCAAGAGGCGGCTGGCGGTGTGCAGCCCCGCGCGCAGGAACTTGGGCAGCCGCCGCACGCGATCCCAGAGCTGCGACGCGGTCTGGATCAGGTGCGCCATGTCCGGGTAGCCGCCGAACACCTCGTCGCTGCCTTCGCCCACCAGCAAGACGATGTTGCCGTCGCGGCGCGCCGCCCGACAGAGAAAGTGCATCGGCAGGCAGGCCGGATCGCCGATCGGCTCGTCCTGGGCGTAGACCAGCTCGGGCAGGTAATCGCGGCATTCGTCGGCGGTGATGTTCACCTCGTGGTGGTCGCAGCCGAATTTTTTCGCCACCAGGCGGGCGAACGGCTGGTCGTTGAAGTTCTCCGCCTCGCCGAAACCCTCGAAGCCGACCGAATAGGTCTGCAGCGGCCGGTTCACGAGCGCGCTCATCAGGCCGACGATGGCGCTGGAGTCCACGCCGCCCGAGAGCAAGCAGGCGATCGGCACGTCGCTCATCAGGCGCTTCTTCACCGCCGCCTTCAGCAGATCGCCGACCTTGGCGATGCTCTCTTTTTCGTCGGCGTGGCGCGGCCAGGGCTTGTCGCCCAGCGCCGACCAGTAGCGTTCGATCTTCACGTTGCCCAGGCGATCGGCGATCAGGCGGTGCCCGGCCGGCAGCTTCTTGATGCCGGCGAACAGCGTGTACGGCGGCGGCACGTTGCCGAAGGTCAAATACAGGTTCAGCGCCTCTGGATCGATGTCGCGCGCGACGTCGGGATGGGCCAGCAGGGCTTTGATCTCCGACCCGAACAGCAGCTTGCCGTTGCTGAGGTGGTAATAGATCGGCTTTTTCCCCATCCGATCGCGCGCCAGCACCAGCCGCCCGCGCAGGTCGTCCCAGATCCCCAGCGCGAACATCCCGTCCAGCGCTTGCAGGCAGTCGGGGCCGTCTTCCTCGTACTGGTGGATGATGACGTCGGTGTCTGACTGCGAACGGAACTTGTGGCCCTTGGCGCTCAGATTCGGGCGCAACGATTCGTGGTTGTAGATCTCGCCGTTGAAGGTGATCCACACCGTGCCGTCCTCGTTGGACATCGGCTGATGTCCGGCCGGCGACAGGTCGACGATCGACAGCCGCCGATGGCCGAGGGCCACGCGCCGATCATTCGAAAGATACACGCCGGCGTCATCAGGTCCGCGGTGCTTGATGGCCTCGCGCATGCGCAGCAGCGCCTCGCCGTCGTCGCGCGGTGTTCCTCCGAAGTTGAAGATTCCGACGATCCCGCACATGCGATCAGCGCTCTCCCGCGAGCGCGACCAGGGATGAGCCGGTCGACCTCGACGACCTCGACGACCTAATCATGGAGCCAGCACCTCGCCCACCGTCACAAGCTCGAATCCCGCCCCTTGCAAGCCCCTGACGATACGCGGCAAGGCGTCCAGCGTCCAGCGTTGGCCCTCGTGCAGAAGGACGATGTCGCCCGACACCACGCGATCGGGCGTCAGCTGCAGGGCCACCTCGTCGGCGTTCTTGAGGTGCGCGTCGCCGGAATCCGCCGACCAGAGCACCGTGGTGTAGCCGGCACGGGTGCAGCGAAGCAGCGACTGCAGGGACGTCGACCCGTGCGGCGGCCGCACCAGCGGTCGGCGGGTGCGTGGGGGCGGCAGCAGCGCGGTGGTGTTGGTGAGCTCGTCGCGCAGCTCGTGCGGGGCCATGCGCGTGAAACGGCGGTGCGTGTATCCGTGGCCAGCCACTTCGTGCCCACGCGCCACGATGTCCAGCACCATCGATCGCCGTTCGTGACAGTTCTTGCCGACCAGAAAGAACGTCACCCGGATGCCCAGACGATCCAGCAGCGACAGGTATTGCGGCGTCATCTCGTCGGGGCCGTCGTCGAACGTCAGGGCCAGCCGTTTCTTCTTGGTGGTCCCGCGCCGCACCAGCACCGACGCCGGCAGCAGGCTGGCGCCGGCCCGCCGCACCTTGCTGGCCAGCGGGCTGTTCGTCGAGACGCCGCTCATCGCGCCCATGCCTTGAAAGCTGTCGCTTGGTTTCATGTCAGGCCACGCTCGCGAATCGTTGTGCCGACGGTCCGTGCTCGTGCACCGCGCGCGTCAACACCGCTTCCAAACGCGCGGCGCTGTCCTCCCAGCCGCGCCGTCCGCCCAGCGCCGCCACCGCGTCGGCGTCGTAGGCGCGCGCCGCCGCGCGATCCAGCGCCGCCGCCAGCGCCGGCACGTCGCCGACCGGCACCAGCTCGCCCAGGTCGGGTGAGTTGACCACGTCGGGGATGCCGCCCACGTCGGTGCCGATCACCCGCCGCCCGCAGGCCAGCGCCTCCAGCACCACGTTGGGCGTGCCTTCGTGGTGGCTGGGAAGCACCAGGGTGTCGCAGGCGGCCATCCACTGCGCCACCTGCTCGTGGGTCTTCTCGCCGGCGAAGAGCACCCGATCGCCGAGATCCTTCGTCACGTCCTTGCACGCCGCCATCGCCTTGCCGTTGCCCACCATCACCAGCGTGGCCTGGTTGTCGCCGGCCGCTTTCGAGCCAGCGAAGGCGCGGCACAGATCCAGCGCGCCCTTGGCTTCTTCCACGCGCCCGACGAACAGCAGCCAGCGCCGGCCATCAGCGCCGTGACCAAGCGACGCGCGCCCGGCGGCGCGATCCTGCGGCCGAAACAGCTCCCGGTCGACACCGTTGCCGACGATGTCCACCCGCTCGCGCGGAACGCCGAGGGCGATTACTTTTTCAGCCAGCGCGCGGCTGACCGCCACCACGCGATCGGCGTGCGGCAATGCCAGGCGCATGTTCTGCCGCGGCCCAAAGCGTGTCGACAGCACGTCGACATCCGACCCGTGCAGCTTGACCACCGCCGGTGCGCCCACCAGCTGGGCCAGCGCCAGCGCCGCCACGCCGTCGGGATAGGCCCACGATCCCAGGATGACGTCGAACTGCCCGCGGCGCTTCAGCACCGACGGCAGCACCGACGCAGCATAGAACGCGCCCATCAGACCCTGGCCGACGCGCGGGATGTAAAAAAAACGCGGATGGGTCACCGGCACGCCGTCGATGGTCTCGTGCGCCGGCACGTCGCTGAGGCGCCCCGTCGACGACCAGCGCCCGAACAAACCCGCCGCCGGGAACCAGGGGATGGTGGCCAGCACCTCGACGTCGCAACGACGGGACAGGGCCACGAATTGCTGGCGGTTGAACGGCGCCGACAGCGGTTCCTTGGCGTTGGGAAAGATCTTGGTGATGATCAGAACCCGCAGGCGACGCCCGCTGGACGTCGCCCCCGACGGTTGGTCTGCGGGAAGGTGACCGGTCATATTCCGGCCAAGATGATTGGGCGAACCCGAGCGCAAGGCAAGGGGGCCCCGGCCCGCTTATGGGACGTAGACGACGTCGCCGGGCAGCAGGACCAGGTTCATGTCTGGCCGCGTCCCGTTCAGGATCGCCGTGTAATCAACGGGGATACGCTTGGGCCGGCCGTCCTTGTCACTGCGCATGATGACCGTCTGTTCGACGTCGCCGAATCGGTTCGGTCCTCCGGCCAGGGCCATCGCCTCCGCCACCGTCACATAGTGGGTGGCGGTGAAGGCGCCGCCGTGTTCGACGTTGCCGCTGACCGTAAATCGATAGCTGCTGACCGACGCCACCGCCACCGTCACGGTGGCCGCTTCCTTGATGAAGGCGGACAGTTTGGTGGAGATCTCGTTGCGCAGATCGGTGGTGGTGCGGCCAGCGGCGCGCATGTCGCCGATTAACGGCAAGGTGATGGTGCCGTCGGGCCGCACGGTGGCGTCCACCGACAGATCGACGTTGTGCCAGACTGACACGTGCAGCACGTCCGACGGACCCAGCACGAACTCGTGTTTGCGCGGATCGGGCTCCGACGCGTAGTCGTAGTTGGCCATTGTCGTGCCGCAGCCCGTGACCGACGCCAGCGTCGCCGCCAGGATGACCGTCGGCAGACAGGCCCGCACCCAGGGTGAGGATGAAATGTGAGCAAGCCGTCCTGACACGCTCTTTCAAATATCATAAGGTCCTTCGGCACCCTAATGTTTGCGATCCCTGGCCTTGCTGGACTGCTGCTGTTCGTTTACTTGCGGCCGCAGGAGATCTTCGAGCCGCTGGCCGGCGTCACCTTCGCCATGGCCACGTCGCTGGTGGTGCTGGGCATCATCCTGGACTGGCGGTTGTCGATCACCCGACCGCGCTGGTCGCGGGTGACGGGCTTGTCGGCGGCGTTTTTCAGCTGGTCGATGTTGACCGCGGTGATCCTGGCCCCGTCGCACCTGACGTTCATCGTCGCCATCTCGTCGGTGGCGGTGGTGATGTACGTGGTGATCGCCGAGGGCGTGCAAAGCTTTCGCGCGCTGGAGGTGATGCTGGGGTTGGTCCTGGGCATCATCTTGGTGCTGGCGCTGGTGGGCATCCACCAGGGCTTTTCGCCCACCATGTGCATCCTGCGCAGCGGCGCCGGCGACGTGGGCAGCGGCGAGGTGATCACCGACGGGCGATCGTGCGCCACGGCAGAAGACTGCGATCGCGACCGACCTGATCCGGAGGCCGAATACTGGTGCGATCACGTCGGCCTGTTCGGGACCTCGGCGGTGGGCGGACGGGTCCGCTACCGCGGCATCCTGCAGGACCCGAACGAGATGGCCTGGGTGCTGAGCCTGGGCGTCCCGATGGCCTTCACCTTCTTCGAGCGCAAGCGTTCGCTGACGCGTTTCCTGCTGGCGCTAGGCACGACCGTCGCCGTGATGATCTGCGTGGTGATGACCCGGTCGCGCAGCGGCCAGATGTCATTGCTGGTGGTGCTGGGCGCGTATTTCATTCGCCGCTTTCGCTGGAAGGGTGCGCTGGTGGGCGCGGTGCTGGCGCTGCCGCTGCTGGCGTACGGCGGTCGCTCCGGCGCCGAGGCCGAATCGTCGTCGACCGAACGTCTGGAGTGCTGGCAGGCCGGCATCGAGATGTGGAAGGAGATGCCCTTCACCGGCGTCGGCTACGGCAACTTCGGCGAGCACCATTCGCTCACCGCGCACAACTCGTTCATCTTGACGCTGGCCGAGACCGGGCCGCTGGGGCTCTTCCTGTTCACTGCGCTTTTGTACGCGGCCATCAAGATGCTGGCGCAAGCGGTGCGCGACTTTTCCCATTCGCCCGGCGCCGAGGTGGCCGGCCAGTGGGCGATGGCCCTTCTGGCCGGCATGCTGGGCACGCTGGTGTCGGTGTTCTTTCTGTCGATCGCCTACAACGCCATCCTCTGGGTGTTCCTGGGCTTCGTGGCGGCGTTCTATGCGGCGGTGATTCGCCACCAGCCGCGCTGGAAGGTGCCGTTCGGATGGAAAGACCTGACGGTGATCGGCGCCTTCGACTTCACGCTGATCGCGGCGATTGCCGTCTACATTCGCTTGAAGGGAATCTGAGCCGCCGTCACCAGGTGATGCGCTGGCCGCCGGTGAGGTGGCGCCACAGACCCACCACGGCGGCGGCGTTCAGCACGACGAACGTGCGCGCCACGCCGGCCAGCCGTCCGGCCCGCTGGCCGACCAGCGCGGCGCCGTAAAACCCCGCCTGGCCGAGACACAGCAACGCCAACGTCGCCGCGCAGAAGCCCGACGCGCGCAAAGCCCCGACCAGCGATGCGGCCGCCAGGCTCAACAGCAACCACGGCGCTATCAGGCGCATGAGCTTGTGCGACACAGTCTCGAACCAGGCCGGGTTGCGCAGCGGCACCAGCAGCGCTGGCATCATGGCGAACAGCTGATAGTTGCCGGCCAGCGTGCGCACCTTGCGGCGGAATTCCTGGTCGTCCTCGAACGCCGAATCGTATGCCTCGGCTTCGGTGACGAACAGAACGCGGCGCCCGCGCAGGCGCAGTTGCATGGGGATCCATACGTCATCGAGGACGATGTCGGCCGGCAAGGGGGAAAGATCGTCGCGGCGAACCATGGCGATCGATCCGCTCATGCCCACCACGCTGCGGAAACGCGACTCTTGCCGGCGAATCCAGTTTTCATAGCGCCAGTAGACGCCGCTGCCGGCGCCGCCGGTCAGCACCAGGTTGCCGGTGGTGCAACCCATCTCCGGGTGGCGAAACGGCGCCGCCAGGGCGCGAGCCGAATTAGGCGACAGCGGCTGGCGCGCGTCGTTGAGCAACAGCAGCTCGCCTTTGGCCATCCCGCGCACCTTGTTGATCGCCGTCGGCTTGCCCAGGCGTTCTGTCGAGGCCTGGACCGTGATGCGGCCGCCGGCCCGCGGCTGGGCGGCGATCCGGCGCGCCCCGGCTTCCGTGTCGTCGGAGCAACCGTCGCAATAGACGATGATGTCCAGCTTCTCGGCCGGGTAATCCTGGGCCAGCAGACTGTCCAGCTTGGCCGGCAGCAGCGCGGCGCCGTTCCACACCGGCAAGCACACGGTGATCGTTGGCAGCGCGGCGTCGGGCGGGATGGGCCGTTCTGGCAGCCGCAACGGCGACAGCCGGGCCAGTACGCCGATGACGATCGGATAGCCGACGTAGGTGTACGCCAACAGCGCGATGGTCACCATCACCAGCGCGGCGATCATGCCCCGCGCCCGAAGCGACGATAAAGCGCCAGATAGTCGTTCACCATGCGTTCGCCAGAATAACGGTCCAGGGCGATCTGCCGCCCACGCTGGCCCAGGCGGCGGGCGCGCGCGCGATCGCCGGCCAGCGCGCGCAGACGCTGGCGCAGGGCAGGGGCGTCGCCCAGCGGCGACAACAGTCCGGTCTCGCCGTCGGCGACCGCGCCGGGGATTCCCCCGACGGCCGTCGACACGATCGGCAGCTCGGTGGCCATCGCCTCCAAGATCACCAGCGGCAGTCCTTCCATCTTCGACGACAGCGCGAACACGTCGAACGCGCACAGCAACTGGGCCACGTCGTCGCGCTTGCCGGTGAGGTGCACGAACGGTTCGACGCGCGCCTCGGCGACGGCCGCCTGCAACCGCGCCGCCTCGGCGCCGTCACCGACGACCACCAGCCGCGCTTCGTCGCCCAGCAGCGGCGCGGCCGCGGCGATCAGCAAGTCGTAGGCTTTCTCCGGCGCCAGCCGCCCGACGGTGCCGATCACCCACGCGGTCGGGGAAATTCCCAGCGCCTTGCGCAGGCCCGCCCGGGCGTCGGCGTCGGGATGAAACCGGCGCAGGTCGACGCCGTTGTTGATGGCCGAAAGCTTCTTCTCGTCGCAGTCGCCTTGTTGCCGCGACAGCGCCAGCATCTCGGGCGACACCGCCACGTACGCGTCGAGAAAACGCGCCGCCGCCCGCCGGAACCAGCGCTGCGCGCCCGAGCCCACGCCCGGTCCGTGTCGCGTGTACACCGTCGTCGCGCCGGCCAGCTTTCCCGGAGCCGCGGCGTATAGCAGCGCCATCCGATTGTGCGCGTGCACGACGTCGCAACGCTGCCGCCGGAACAGCGCCGCCAGGCGCACGCCCAGTCCGACGTCGACGCCTGGTTTTTTGGCCTCGTGCCGGACGCCGACGCCTTTTTCTTCGAACGCCGGCCTGAGCGGGCCCGGATCGTCGCCGGGCGCCAGCGACACCACCGTCACCTGATGGCCCAGCGCCGCTTGCCCGGCCGCCAGATCCAGAATCATCTTCTCCTGCCCGCCGATGGCCAGCGACGAGACGACGTGAGCGACGATCATCGCGGCGTTACGTTCCCGAGCGCCGGATCATCACGATGGGTGTCTTCAGCAAGATCGACAGCTCCAGTGGCACGAACGAGCGCAGGTGCTCGGTGGCCACGCTGTAGGCCAGGTCGTAGAGCAGCTTCACACGCAGATCGTCCGCCAGCGCGTCGTCGGCGCCCTCCACGTCGAAGGGATTGGACAGCACGTCGCGAAAAGCAGCCAGCTCGCTGTCCGCCGGGATCGCGCCGGTGTATCCCAGCGACACCTGTGCCAGGCCCGTGATGCCGGGCTTGAGATTGCGCATGCGCTCTTCGAAGTAAGGGATGGCCATGGCGATCTGTTCCAGCAGCTCGGGGCGTTCGGGGCGCGGGCCAACCAGGCTCATGTCGCCGCGAACGACGTTCCAGAACTGCGGGATCTCATCGATGCGGGTCTTGCGCAGGAATTTCCCGATGCGGGTGATGCGCGGGTCGTCCTTGCTGGCCATGACCGGGCCGGTCCTGGCCTCGGCGTTCACCACCATGGTGCGAAACTTGTACATGTTGAACTCGGCGAAGCGGTGCTTCGGCCGGCGAGCGTCACCGTCGCTGATCTCCGAATCCAGCAGCATGCCGGCGCGGCGCTGCTTGATGAAGATTGGCCCGGGCGAATCCATCCGGATGGCGCAGGCGACGAACGGATAAATCGGCAATGTTAGAACGAACGCGATGGAGCCTCCCAGGATGTCGAGGGCTCTCTTGGCGCGGGCGACGGCGGGGCTCACGGCGCCACGGTACTATAACGGTTCGGGAATTTCCGCAGGTCGTCGGCGTTATCGTGGTAAAATGCCGACGTGGAGAGGCCGTGATACGTCTCGAAATCCCGGGCACGCTGTCGCACCGAGATGTAGCCTTGCGGACCATCTCGGCCGCCTGCAAGCTGCTGGCGTCGGGAGGCGCCAAAGCTGACGAAAAAGGTTGGAGCGAGTTCCGCATGCACTTCGTCTCCGCCGTCAGCGAGGCATTCAACAACATCGTCATCCATGGTTACCGCGATCGAGATCTGGGCACGGTCCGGATCGAAATCGAGCTGGGGCAATCGATGATGACGGTGCGGATGGTAGATTTCGGCGCCAGTTTTGATCTCACCCGTGTGCCCATTCCCGATCTGGCGAAGTTGCCTGAATCGGGGTTAGGAATTTTCATCATTAGGTCTTTCATGGACTCTGTGCTTTACGAACCGGGACAGCCGAACGTGCTCGTTCTAAGCAAATCTCTCTACGCACCGCGCCACTCTGACGCTAGAGTGGTGGCAGCCGGAGAGCCCCGATGACGTTCTCGATCACCACTGACACCGATCCGGTGGTCCTCAAGATCGAGGGCGAGCTGGATGCCGTCACCGTGCCCGAGCTGCGCGCTCCCATTGAACGGCTGGTTGAATCCAAGCCGGCGCGCGTGGTCGTCGATCTGTCCAACTTACGGGTCATCGACAGTTCCGGGGTGGGCGCGCTGGTGTCTCTTTACAAACGGGTGCGGGCCACCGGCGGCCATGTGTCGGTGACCGGATTGCGCGACCAACCGCTGGCCATCTTTCGTTTGCTGCGGCTGGACGGCGTTTTGGCAGGTGCTCGCTGAGGGCTGGGGGCGGGGATGGTTTCCGAGAAGTCCAGAAATAAAACCAACTTTGTCTTGCAGATTGTGTTCTATCGAACACAACTGTCGCACAAAGGTGACCGATCACCTGTTGCCCGGGACGCACACAGAGGTGTACCTTTGCGTGCGTCGGAAGGCGCAGCCGGTAGCGGGGGCCATTAACGATGTCACAAGCCGGGGCCATGCTGGGAGATGCGTCAGGGGGAGTCATCCAATTCCCGCGCGATTGGCGTGACGAGGCCTTTTTGCTTGGTTTTTCCAAGGGCTTGGCGGACCTCAAAAGTGACCACGAGCTCCTGGCCTATCTGGGTGTCGAGTTGCGCGGCCTCTTCCAGCACGTGGCCGTCGTCGAGCTTTTTGTTCTCCAGCCTTTGTCGGGCGAACTGACGCCGGTCGGAAACGTGCGTAGCGGAACCGCTTCGCTGAAGCTGCTGGCTGGTCTGGCTCGCGCCGGTCTGGGCGGGTCGCCCGGGCGCCTGACCGACGGGTCCCGGTTGTTTCGCAGCGAAGTGACACCGACGCGGGCCTCGACCCTGTCGGTGCCGGTGGTGCTGGACGGATCGGTGATGGCGTTGATCGTTGTGCAGCGGGCGGTCACCGCTTCTGACTTCACGAACTCGGATCTGCAGTTGCTGAGCGCGGTGAGCGAGCGCGTGGTCTCCGTCCTGCCGCGTATCAACATGAACGCCCTGACCGCCGCTGCCGGCTGGTTGCAGAACGACATGGCGTCGGCGCGCGAGATTCAGCGCACGTTGCTGCCGACGTTGGCGTCGAACTTCGGCACCGTCCGGGTGGTGTCCGAGTACAGCCCAGCGTACGCCGTGGGCGGGGACTTTTACGATCTGCTGGACCTGCAGGACGGGCGTCTGCTGGGCATGATCGGCGACGTCTCGGGTAAGGGCGTCGCCGCGGCGTTGATGATGTCGCGGGTCAGCTCCGAGCTGCGCCAGCTGGCTTCGCAAAAGGTCTCGCCTGCCGACATGCTGACGCGGGTAAACGCCTCGCTGCAAGAGCGCACGCGCGATGATCGGTTCGTCACCGTGGTGTGTGTTTCTCTGGACGCCAAGGCGCGCCGCTGCGTGGTGGCCAATGCCGGACACGTGGTGCCGATGCTCCGCCGGGCAAACGGTTCGGTGATTCGGCTGTCCTATCCGTCGGGACCACCGCTGGGGATGGTGCCGCGGCACGTATATTCGCAGCAAGAGTTCGCCTTGCAGTCGCGCGACATCCTGATTCTGGTCACCGACGGCGTGTTCGAGACCATCGACGGTCAGCGCGAGCCTTGCTCGACCATGGGCACCTGCCGCCTGACTGATCTCATCGCCCACGCGCCGCATGACATCGGCGAGATCCGCCGCAACATTCTGGACGCGGTCGGATCCGCAGTGGGCGGTCCGCCCGACGACGTCGCCCTCCTGGGAATGGAACTGACCGAATAGGTCGGGGTTCGTTCGTGCCGGGGACAGCGCCGTGGCTTCAAATCGAGCCGCCGCTGGCGTCGGAGGGCCTACGCGAGCTGGGTCGCCTGATGAGGCGAGCGTCAAAAAGGTGGCCCGTCGTCGTCGTTCTGACGCTGGTCTTGTCGGCGGCGGCCGGCCTGCGCGCCGCCACCAAGGCGCCGGAGTTCTCGGCCGAGGTGGTGGTGCGGATCGTCGACGACGCCGATCGCGACAACGAGATGTCGACCGAGCAGCTGCACGATCTGATCGCGGAGGTGGTGTTTTCGGGGCCGCGCCTTTTGGGCGTGATCAAAAGGTTCGGCCTCAGTCCCAGATGGGCAGAAAGAGATCCATCGTTCGCCGTGGCAGACTTTCGGGATGCCATCAGCCTGACCGTTTGGCAAAATGATCTGATCTCGGGCGCCGGGATCCGGCACGCCGCCCGGGTCAGCATAAGCTATCGGTCGGGTGTCCGCGAACGGGTGCTGCCGGTGGCGCGCGGGCTGGCCGATCTTTTGATCGACACCGAAGGCAAGCAACGCCAGGCCTCCTTGAAGGCGCAGGCTGCCAACTCGAGCCAGGCGGTGAAGACCGCCGTCGCCCAGGCCAACGAGGCGCGCAAGATCGCCGCCGATGCCGTCGCCGCCGCCGGGCAGGGGCCGCCGCCCATCACCGAACTGAACACGTTGCGCGCCGCCGAGGACCGCTTGCGCGCCGTCCAGGCCGAATCGGTTGCCGTGGATTATCAGCTTCGCCAGGTCGCCCAGGGCCAGACCTTGCGTTTCGAAGAGGTCGACCCCGGTCACGATCCGTCCGAGCCCCCCGCGAAGTCGATCACCGTGCTGATGACGGTTCTGCTGGCCGCCGCCATTTCTTTTCCGGTGTGCCTGTTGTTTGTCGGGGCGTTCGATCCCTATGTTCAAAACGGCGACGACGTGGCGCGGGCTGGAATAAGGGTTTTGGGGATCGTTCCCGGAGGGGCCGTCCAAAGGGACCTTGCAGGCGACGCCGAACAACCCAGTGTATAGTTTTATCGTATGAAAGCTGACCAGGAGCGCAGTCCCAGAGAACACCTGCAGTTAGCTGCGGTGTTCATCCGGCGCGCGTTTCGAGCGGCGCGCTGGGGGGCCTTGGCCTTGGTCCTCGGGCTGGGGGCGACTGCGGTGGTGATCCTGGCCGCCAAGCGGTCGTATCGATCGGAGACGGTCATCATGTATGACCGCGGCGTGCGGGCCGGTGCAGTGGTCAGCGGCGCCGAGGTGGATTCGCCGCGACAGGTGGCCACGCGCATCCAGGACATGATGATGTCCCGGCAGCGTCTGCAAAAGACCATCCAGCAGTTCGGTCTGTACCCCAGCATCGTCAGTCAGCACAGCTACGTCGACGCCGTGGACGAGATGCGCAAGAAACTCAAGTTCACCGCGCGCGAGGGCTACACCTATCACGTGTCCTTCGAAAGCGATTCGCGCGAGCAGGCCCAGAAGGTGCTGGCGGCGTTCGTCGACGAGCTGATCGACGAGGACGCGGTCTCGCGCAAGCGTGAGGCCGAGTCGACCAAGACGTTTCTCGACGCCGAGAAGAAGCAGGCCGATCAAGATCTGAAGACGCGCGAGGCGGCGCTGTCCGCGTTCCTGATTCAGCACCCCGAGCTGGCGGCTGAATCAGCGTCGGCGGCCAGCGCCGGCGGGGCCATTCGCGCCGCCGATCGGGAACGTGTGGCCGCCAACCCGGCCGAGCTGGCGGGCCTAGAGATGCAGGCGTCGCAGATCGAAGAAATGATCTCGGCGGCGGCGTCAGCGCGACCGTTGCCTGCCGCGGCGTCACCGGCTGATCAGGCGGCCGCGATGGGGCGGTCGCAGGCGGAGGCGGCCCTGAGCGCCGCACGCCGCGACCTGGCCGACAAGCGGGCCACGTTCACCGACGAGCACCCCGATGTAAAAGCGGCGCAGCGTCGCGTGCAGGACGCGGAGGCCGATGTTCGGCGCGCCAACGCGGCGATCTCTGGCCACCCGGCGGAGGCGGCCGGCGCGGCCGCTGCTGGGGAGGAGGATCCCAACTCGCGCGTGGCTGCGCTCCGCCGGGCGCTGCAAGCGGTGCGCACGCAGATCGCCACCATTCGCACTCGCCAGGTCCCGAGAGCGCCGGTGCCGCATGCCTCCCAGCAGGGCGCGGTCGCCGTCGACACCGAGTGGACCCGGCTTTTTCGCGAGGTCTCCGAGGCGCGCGAGCGGCAGTCGCAGCTTGAAGCGCGCCAGTTTCAGACCAGCCTGTTCGCCACCCTGGCCAGCAGTGGGGAAGCGGGACGCTTGGTGGTGGTCGATCCGGCTTTCAAACCGACGCGCCCGGTGGCCGGCCGCCGCGCGACGATGGCCGCTTTGGGCGGGTTCGGTTCGGTCATGTTGGCCTTGCTGGTGATGCTGGCCCTGGCCTTTCTTGACGAGCGGCTTTACTCGACCTCCGACGTTCACCGCGTGATCGGTGATCAATTCGTCATCCTGGTCCCCAGTTTGCCGATCAACGAGCGAAAGGGCCTGCCTCCTCACAGCGGCGGCGAAAGCTAACCCATGGCGACCCGCCCCTGGCCACCGCGCGTGATCCGACAGGACGGCACGGTCGCGCCCGCGTTGGCCACCACGCCGGGCGAGACCGAACCGACGTCGGATGACGAGGCGCTCAGCGGTCCGACTTCGTCGATGTCGCCGCCCACCATGGTCGGGACGGCGGCCGCGCGCCCGGAGGACAATCGCCAGACCGGCGCACAGCCGCAGCCCACGCTCTCAACCCGACCGTCGCGGGTGGCCGAGGTGACGCGCGAGAGCGGCACGCGAAGCACCACCAGCCTGCAGGTGCGCCAGGCCCGCGGCGTGCTGCAGCCGGTGCGCGATCGCGCTCATCAAGGCCGCGGTCCCGATGGCGAGACGCCGCTCGGCGAGTCGCGCGCCCTCGCCGTCGCCGACAAGCAGGGCGAAATCTTCTTCGTCAAGCACACCATGACCGCCGATGCGCCCGACGCGCGGCTGGCCATGTTGCGCGACCGCGATTCGCACCGGGCGGCCAGCTATCGTCTGCTGCGCCAGCGGCTGGTCGAGCATGGCGATCCCAAGGTCATCCTGGTGACCAGCGCGCGCAACCGCGAAGGCAAGACCACCTCGGCGACGAACCTGGCTTTGGCTTACGCCGAACAGGGGCATTCACGGGTGTTGCTGATCGAGGCGAACTTCCGCTCGGCGGCGCTGGGTGAGCTTTTCGGCTTCAAACCGCCGCGGTGTTTGTCCGTGCAGCTGGATCGCCACCGCGATCGGCCGATGGATCCCTGGGTGGTGGTGCAAGTGGCGCCCATCGACGTGCACGTGGTGGCGGTGCATCCGAACTGCTGCCCGTCGTGCTCGCGGGTTCTGGTGTCGGGCGCCAGCTTTTGCGGCGACTGCGGGCGCAAGGTTTCGAACGACGCCATCCGGTTGGATCGGGTGACGTTCGCCGCCTCGATCCAGCGTTTTCGCAAGGCGTTCGATTACATCATCATCGACGGTCCGTCGGTGCTGGAGAGCGCCGACGTCAACCTGATCCAGGACACCGCCGACGGCATCGTGATGGCGGTGCGCGGGAAACACTCCGACGCGCGGTCGCTGAAACGGGCCATGGATCAGGTTTCGCCGGCGCCCGTTCTGGGCGTGGCGCTGGTCGAAGACTAGGCGCTATTTCTGGTTCAGGTAGAAGCGGGCGGTTCGGCGCAGGCCTTCGGCGAAAGGGATGGCCGCCGAGTAGCCCAGGCGCTGACGAGCCTCGCTGATGTCGGCCAGCGAGTGCTTGACGTCGCCCTTGCGGCTCTCGCCGTGGTGAACCGTCAGATGCTTGCCCAGGATCTGGCCAATCTGCTCCACCACTTCGTTCAGGCTGGTGGCGGCGCCGCAGGCCACGTTGAACACGCGGCCCGACGCCTCGGCGGCCGGCGCCGCTGCTGCTTTCAAGTTGGCCTCGACGGTGTTGTCGATGAAGCAGAAGTCGCGCGACTGCGTACCGTCGCCGTGAATGGTCAGCGCCTTGTCCGCCATCCCGAAGGTGATGAAGCGCGGGATCACCGCCGCGTACTCCGACAGCGGATCCTGGCGCGGGCCAAAGACGTTGAAATAGCGCAAGCACACCGTCTCGAGGCCGTAGGCGCGCGCGTAGACTTGACAGTATTGTTCTCCCGCCAGCTTGGCCGCCGCGTACGGCGACAACGGCAAAGGACGCATGGTCTCGACCTTGGGCATGGTGGGCGTATCGCCATAGGCCGACGACGAGGCGGCATAGACCAGGCGGCGGACGCCCGCCTTCCGCGCCGTCTCCAGCACCCGCAGCGTGCCGGTGGCGTTGGCCTCGTGGCTGGCCAGCGGCGCTGCCATCGACCGCGGCACCGACGGGATGGCCGCCTGATGAAAGACCACTTCGACACCGCGCAAGGCCCGGGTCAGGGTATCGCCGTCCAGAATGTCGCCTTCGATAAGTTCAATTTGGGCGGCAACGTCGCTAAGGTTCTCTCGTTTTCCCGAAAAGAAGTTATCGAGAATACGAACCCGATCCCCCCGTTCCAGTAACGCGCGGGCTATTGACGATCCGATGAACCCAGCTCCGCCGGTGATAAGAAACATGCGCTTCACAGTACCGCAGAGTGTGTCGGTTGGGATCGGCAACCGCGCGCGCGGCCGCGCCAAGCGCCGCCGTCGGGCGGGGTTTCTGTTTGCGTTGTCGGCGACCAGAGGTTACGCTGTCGAGGAGTCTTATCCCTGATGAACGGCCTTTCCCTCGCCGTTGGCGCCTGTTCGTCGCGTTCCGCCGGAGGCGGGTTGTGATGGCCCGCCGCAACCAAATGGCCAGGGGTTTGGACCGCGCCGGGTTGACGCCGCTGGCGTTGCGGATGCTGGGCCAGTCGTGGTGGCCGTGGCCGCGGCTGACCGTGCTGCTTTACCACCGCGTGGAAGAGCCCGACGCCATCGGCGAGTTGGACCCGCACATGGTCGACGCGACGCCCGCCGAGTTCGACACCCAGATGGGCATCCTGGCTCGGTATTTCACGCCGGTCACCGTCGACCAGATCATCGAGGCGCGCCACGGCGGTTCGCTGCCGTCCAACGCGGCCATCGTCACCTTCGACGACGGTTACCGCGACAACTATCGCAACGCGGTTCCCATTCTCAAACGCCACGGGATGAACGCGGTCTTTTTTGTCACCACCGATTACGTCACCGAACGGCGGCTGTTCTGGTGGGAGATGATACACGTGGTCGTTCGGCGCAGCACGCGCGGCGAGATCACCTTGACCTATCCGTTTCCGTGCGCGTTTCCGCTGCGCGGCGACGCGGCCAGGGACGAAGCGATCAAGAAAGTCATCCGTATCGTCAAAAGCAGTTATGCCATGGACCTGCCGCGCTTCTTGGAAGAGCTTTGCCGCGGCTGTGGCGTCACCTGGTCGCGCAAAGAAGACGAGGAGGAAGCCGAGCGGTCCATCCTCACCTGGGACGACGTGCGGGCGCTGCGCGCCGCCGGCATGGATGTGCAGTCGCACACGCGCACGCATCGGGTGCTGGGCACGCTGCCGGACGAAGCTTTCGAAAACGAGCTGGCCGGCTCGAAGCGCGAGCTGGAAGAACGCATCGATGCCCCGGTGCGGAGCATCTCTTATCCGGTGGGCAAGAGCATCGCCACCGAGCCGCGCATTCGCCAGGCGCTGGCCCGGGCCGGCTATGAGCTGGGCTTCACCAGCAGCCCGGGCCTGGTGCGCATGAACGGCCACGAGGATTGCCTGGATTTAAAGCGCATTCCCATCGATCGCGGGATCTCCGCCGCCACCTTTCGCGGCGCCCTGGCGCTGCCGTGGCTTGCTGGCTGACGGTCTTCCATCTATAGCTAGATCCATGACGGGGTTTCGCAGCCGCACTTCGACGCATGGCCGCAATATGGCCGGGGCTCGTTCACTCTGGCGCGCCACCGGGATGACCGACGCCGACTTTGGCAAGCCCATCGTCGCCATCGCCAACAGCTTCACCCAGTTCGTTCCCGGGCACGTGCACCTGCACGACGTCGGGCAGCGGGTGAAGAAGGTCGTCGACGCCGCCGGCGGTTGGGGCGTCGAGTTCAACACCATCGCCGTCGACGACGGCATCGCCATGGGCCACGGCGGAATGCTGTATTCGCTGCCCAGCCGCGATCTCATCGCCGACAGCGTCGAGTACATGGTGAACGCCCACTGTGCCGACGCCCTGATCTGCATCTCCAACTGCGACAAGATCACGCCCGGCATGTTGATAGCGACGATGCGCCTGAACGTTCCGACCATCTTCGTCTCGGGCGGGCCGATGGAAGCCGGCAAGATGGTGGGCACGCACGGTCGCGACGGCAAGGCGCTGGTGCGCAAGCTGGATCTGATCGATTCGATGATCGCCGCCAGCGACGAGAAGGTCAGCGACGAGGAGCTGGGCCGCATGGAACGCTCGGCCTGTCCGACGTGCGGGTCGTGCTCGGGCATGTTCACCGCCAACAGCATGAACTGCCTGAACGAAGCGTTGGGTCTGGCCCTGCCGGGCAACGGCACGCTGCTGGCGACGCACGCTCGCCGCTGGGAGTTGTTCGCCGACGCCGCCGGCCGCATCGTCGAGATGGCCAACCGCTTTTATCTGCAGAACGACAGCAGCGTGCTTCCGCGCAGCATCGCCACCAAGGAAGCGTTCGAGAACGCCATGACGTTGGACATCGCCATGGGCGGATCGACGAACACCGTGCTGCACATCCTGGCCATCGCTCACGAGGCGGGCGTGAACTTCACCATGAAGGACATCGATCGCCTGTCGCGCAAGGTGCCGAACATCTGCAAGGTGGCGCCATCGTCGCATTACCACGTCGAAGACGTGCACCGCGCCGGCGGCATCTTCACCATCCTGGGCGAGCTCGATCGCGCTGGTTTGATCCACCGCGAAGCGCGCACCATCCACGCTCCGTCGATCGGAGCAGCGCTGACCACCGAGGACATCCGGCGGCCCACCACCACCGCCGCCGCCAAGCAGCGCGCGCTGGCCGCCCCGGGCGGCGTGCCGACCCAGGTGGCGTTCTCCCAGGACAAATATTTCTCGGAGCCCGACACCGACGAACAAAAAGGCTGCATCCGCGACGTCCCGCACGCCTACAGCCAGGAAGGGGGCCTGGCGGTTCTCCACGGCAACATCGCGCAGGACGGCTGCATCGTGAAGACGGCCGGCGTCGATTCGTCGATCTGGACCTTCGAAGGCCCGGCGCGGATCTTCCATTCACAGGACGCCGCTTGCGACGCCATCATGGACAACAAGATCCACGCTGGCGACGTGTTGGTGATCCTCTATGAAGGCCCGAAGGGCGGCCCCGGAATGCAGGAGATGCTGTATCCGACGTCGTTCCTGAAAGGCAAAGATCTGGGCAAAGCCTGCGCGCTTGTCACCGACGGACGCTTCTCCGGCGGCACGTCCGGTCTCAGCATCGGCCATGTGTCACCCGAAGCAGCCGAGGGCGGCGCGCTGGGGCTGGTCGAGGAAGGCGATCGCATTCACATCGACATTCCCAGGCGGGCGATCAATGTCGTGCTCGACGATGCGACGCTGGCCAGGCGTCGGCAAGCGATGGAGGCGCGGGGGGCGAATGCGTGGCGGCCCAACCGAGATCGCGTGGTGTCGCAGGCGTTGCAGGCGTATGCGCTGATGACGACGAGTGCGGCGCGAGGGGCAGTGCGGGATCTGGTGCAGCTCGAGAAGAAGCGATAGCGCTGCCAGGTTGGTTATGCCGGCGTGCGCCGGGTCGGGCGCATTGGAATGGGCTATCGACGAGGGACATCCGGGCCAACCTGAACGCATTGCCAAGGTCGAGGTGCGCGCGCAGCCGCGTCGCCGCACGCCAACACGTCAGGGGCACTTCGGTCGTCCTGTAACCGGTCGCAGTGTTTCATCACCGCAGGCCAGCCGGCAGGTGGCGCTGTCCGCGCATTCGACGGTACATGCGCCCGTGCACCGCACGTCGCAGTGCGAGCGCGACCAGCATTCGACCAGGGCGCTGTCGCCGATGGTGAAGACACAGGCGCTGTCTTGCTCGCACTTGATCTGCGCGCCAGTACCGGCGCCAAGCTGGCACGTGCTGGTCTGTTCGCAATCCGCGGCGCAGTCAGCGCCGCAGGTGTCGTCGCAGCGGCTTTCTGAGGGACAGAGCAGCCGGCACATCGATCCGGGACAGTCAGTGGGCTGAAACCGGCAGCTCGGGCCGACACAGCGGCCGGCGCCATCGGACGCGCCGTCGGTGACGGCGGGTCGGCCTTCATCGACGTTCGCCTCGTCGATGGCGGGCAGATCGGCGCTCAGCGCGGCGTCGTCGGGGTGATTGTCGAAACGAAAATCTCCGTCGCAGGCGCAAAAGCCAACGATCAGGATCAGGGCGGCATTGAGCAGCCCGCGCCTTAGTCGCGGTGGTGAACGGCGCATTCTGCCGTCGGCGGTCAAGGAACCATCTCCGTCATGATCAGCATAACCGTTAAAACCGCGCCCGGAAGCCAGCCTCGAAGAGGCCCCGAAACGGCCCCAGCTCGGCGACCGGTCGTTCGTGGACCACCACCGTCGAGCGGCCGAAGAGGACCTCGCCGCCGCCGGCGACAAATGCCGCCGCGGTCTCGGTCAGGCGGACGTCCAGCTCGACGGCGGCCGCGGCGCCGGGAAGCAGCCGCGCCTGCCGCACCGGCGAGGGGTCGTCGTTGGAAAAATGTGTAAGCGCGTCGTAAGCCAGCAGCGCGTCCAGCCGGCCGCTGAGGTTGAAGGTGTGATCGGCGGCGGGCAATAGCCGTCGCCAGAGGCCGGCGTAAGCGGCCGCCGCCAGCAGCGACGCCTGGGCCACCGGGATCGATCCGACGCCGGCCCGGGCCCCGACGCGCAAGCCCCACGTGGCTTCGGCGGGCCAGCGAAGACCGACGCCACCGCCCAAGCTATCGCCTTGGCCGCCCACCGCCATCGCGCCGATCATGAAGGCCTCCAGTCCAAAGCGGGCAGGGCGCGTCTGGTTGGCCGTCGCCGCCAGCGTCGGTTGCACGCGCACCATCTCGTCCGGCCTCGCATTCTTGTTTGCGTCGGCGGTCAGGGTGGGCGCCGGCACAATGAACGAGCCGACAATGAATCCCAAGGTGCGGCCGCGCTCTGGTTCACTGTCGGCGGGGCGAAACAAGATGTCGCGCACCAGTGTCTCGCCGGTGGCCAGAAGCTCGGCGTGGACGCGGGCCCGGGCGTGCGCCGCATCCGCCCAGCGCACGCGCGCCGCCGCCGTCGCGCCCGACCCCAAGGCGTCTCGCCACAAGGCCGCATCGTCATCGTCCGGCGGAACGATCCCTCGCACCTGGATCGTGCCGCCGGGACCGATCACTTGCTGGATGGCGGCGGTCAGCGCCAGCGTCGTCGGTGCAGCGGTTTCGCCGGAGGCAACGTAGAGGATCAAGAACAATGCCCGCACGCGAGGTCTTCAAGGTACCGCGGACGCGGTCGGTGCGCTGGTGAAAGCGCCGCCCTGATCGAAATCATCGCCGGCGGCCAAACGACTGCCTGATCAAGAGACGCTGAGGGTACTGGTAATCCAACGGCATGGCGTCTTCTCGTTCGCACAATGACAACGGCCGCGCACTGTCCGATCGCCGATCGTTCTTGCGGCAAGGCGCCAGCGGCGCGTTGCTGCTGGCGGTGGCGCCCGCGGGCTGCAATCAACAGGTGTCGCCGCCCACTGGCCCGGTTCCCGGCGGCAACGTCAGCGCCATCGCCGTCAATTCGCTGCGCGTGGTGGATGGAGACGTGGTGCTGGGACGGGACGAGGCCGGTCTTTACGCCATGTCGGCGGCCTGCACGCACGCCGGTTGTTTGTTGAACACCGTCGGAAGCACGCCGGCGCAGGGGCTCAATTGCAACTGCCACGGCTCGCGCTTCGACGGCAACGGCACGGTGACGCGAGGTCCCGCGGTGACCGCGTTACAGCATTACCAAGTTGACGTAGCGGCCGACGGCACGATCACCATCCAGGGCGGCGATCCGGTCTCGGCTGATGGGCGAACGCCGGTTCCGTGATTTGGTGGCGCCGGGCTGGCACCTGGGGAGGCTGATCGAACCTGGTCGGTCAATCGTACGAGGAACGGGCCACGGTGGCCCCGACCTCAAACGACCACGAGAAAGAACCCAATGAGCACACTCTCGAAGACCACCATCGCCGCCCTCACGCTGTTCATGCTGGCCGGCCAGGCCACCGCAGCGACGAAGGACGACGACGCGATCAGAAGGTGACTCGGATCCGCGTGCAGGTGTTCACCTGGATGTCATTGGTGACGCCGCTGAACGAGATGTCGACGTGATTGGCGCAGGCCACCCCGCGACCGCCGGTGACCGCGCCCGGATTGGCGCCCGAACAGTCGCGCGGGCCGGCAAAGATGTTGCCCAGCGCCGCGTTGGCGTTGGCGGCGATTCCATGCAAACACCGCCGCCGCCGTTCTGGCCGCTGCCGAGCGACGCCTGCAAGGTGTTCTTGCCCGGGCTGGCCAGCGTTCCGAGATCGATCTTCCTGACGTCGGGCCGAGACGTGCAAGCCATCTGATCGGGTGGGCAGCAGACCGTTGTTCGGTGACGCCGCTGCCGATGGTCAACGTGCCGCCCGCCACCTGGATGCCGTCGCCGAGGAAATTCGAGACCGCCACGTCCTGGCTGGCAAGCGCGCGGCGGACACACCTCCCTTTCAAAAGTCGGCGGCGTCCCCGTATATTTCGGGGCCCATCCGCCTTCCCCTGGGGGCAACGAAAGCTGACTATGAATCACCGCCTTTCCATCGTTCTGACCGGAGCGGCCGGCAACCTGGGCCGCAAGCTGCGCGAGCATTGGCGCGGCCACCACCAGGTGCGGGCCATCGACGCCGATCCGCGCGGCGACCAGACCATCGTGCGAACCGAGCTGGGCGCGGGCGATCCGGTGTGGGCGTCGGTCCTGGCCGGCGCCGACGTGGTGGTTCACTGCGCGGCCAACGGCTCGCCTACCCAGTCGTGGGAAGAAGGCCACCGCAACGTGGGCGTGACCTTCAATGTCTTCGAAGCGGCGCGGATGGCGAACGTGCGACGGGTGGTCTACATCAGCTCGAACCATGTGATGGGCGGGTACAAAGATCAGGGAGAGCCGCGCCTGTTGACCGGGACGTTGCCGCCGCGGCCGGGTGTCGTCTGGCAGCGCGACGGTTGGCAACAGACCAGCCACAACTATGGCCTGAGCAAGCTGTGCAGTGAGGAGATCGGCCGCTGCTTCGCCGATGCCCACGGGCTTGAAGTGATCTGCGTGCGCGTCGGTTGGGTGCAGACCGGCGACAATCGCGTCGAAGACATGCCCGCGCACATGGACGATTGGACGCGGGCGATGTGGCTGTCGAACGCCGATCTTTGCCGCTTGCTGGACGCCTGCGTCGGCGCGGCGCTGCCGGGGCGCTTCCTGATCGTCAACGGGATGTCCGCCAATCACGGCATGCGCTGGGACATCGCCGGGGCGCGAGAGACGATTGGCTATGTTGCCGAAGACGGCTGGCCCGGGCGATAAAAGCGCATGGTTTGGGGGAGAATTTCATCTGTTCATGGATCAACAACAGACCCACTTTAAAACCAAATAATTGCCTGCCAGGTCGCCGTTATTGGCCGCGAATCGGATTGACGGCCGGCAGACCATCGTCGAAGCGATGAAGTGGTTGTGGCGCGGCGACCCGATTGATTAGCTTTCAAGGCGGCTTTGAATACCGCCAGGAACGTGATCAGCTTGGCTCCATAGATCGAATACTTCACGTCCTGGACTCCCAATCCAGGTTGTAGCCGTCGTACTTCTTGTCGACCGCCTCGCCGACCATGGCGCTGATGAAGTTGGGTCCACGCTTTGGGCGACCCGAACGTCCCATCGCGGTAAAGTGCGCCGATGAAATTCAAACCGCTTGGCCGCACCGGCGTGCAGGTGTCGGAGCTGTGCATGGGAACGATGTCCTTCGGCGGCGACGCCGACGCCGCCACCTCGGCGGCGCTGTACGCGGCCTGCCGCGACGCCGGGATCAATTTTTTCGATACCGCCGACGTGTACAACAAAGGCCGCTCGGAAGAGATCCTGGCCGGTCTCATCAAGGGCCACCGCGACGAGCTGGTCGTCAACACCAAGTGCTTCGGCGCCACCGGCACCGATGTCAACGCGCGCGGCACCTCGCGCCGACACGTCACGCGCGCGGTCGAGGCCAGCCTGCGGCGGCTGCAGACGGATCGAGTCGACGTGCTGTTCCTGCATCAGGTTGATCCGCTGACGCCGCTGGAAG
This sequence comes from Polyangia bacterium, assembly GCA_036268875.1. Classification (GTDB taxonomy): domain Bacteria; phylum Myxococcota_A; class Polyangia; order Fen-1088; family Fen-1088; genus DATKEU01. The sequence goes on from DATATI010000036.1 coordinate 152,145, forward strand.
AATCGCTGCGCGCGCTGGAGGATCTGGTGCGCGCCGGCAAGGTGTTGTACCCGGCGCTGAGCAACCACGCCGCCTGGCAGACGCAGCGAGCGCTGTGTATCCAGGAGGCGCACGGCTGGGCACGCCTGCAGGTGCTGCAGCCAATGTACAACCTGGTCAAACGGCAGGCCGAGGTGGAGATCCTTCCGATGGCGCAGAACAATGGCCTGGCGGTGATTCCGTACAGCCCCGCCGCTGGTGGCTTGCTGTCGGGCAAATACGCGGGGGAGGCCCGGGCCGCCAGCGGTCGGTTGCTGACCAACAAGATGTACGAGGCGCGCTATGGCGAGCCCTGGGTGCACGAAGTGGCGGCGCGCTTCGCCGAATTTTGTCGAGCGCACGGACTGCACCCGGTCAGCGCGGCGGTGGCCTGGGTCGCCGCCCACCCGGCCGTCACGGCGCCGATCATCGGCGCCCGCAACGTCGAGCAGCTGCAGGCGTCGCTGGCCGCGGCGTCGATCGACATGACGCCCGCCCTGCGCGCCGAGCTGGCCGCGTTGTCGCGCCCGCCGCCGCCCGCCACCGATCGCCTGGAAGAGACGGCGCCGGTGGGCCGCGATCAAAAGTGAGGCGTGCAAAGGCCGTCGGGCGAGTCGATGCAAGTGCCGGTGTTGGCGCCGTCGCAGGCGGCGCTTTGGCACTGGTTGTCGTCGTCGCAACTTCCGCCGTTCGGTTTCAGGGCCGCGCATTTGAAGCCGCTGGCGGCGTCGCACCAGCCGCCCCGGCAGCCTTCGTTGGCGACACACGTGCCGCCCAAATCGACCTTGCCGAGGATCGCCTCTTTGCAAATCGGATCGCTGTTCGTGTAGTCGTAGACCGCGCGGATCTGGTCGCACGATTGGGTGGTGAAATTGTGCAGACACTGCGCGACCAGCAGGCCGTCGTAAGTGACGCGGCCCATCGCCGCTTCTTCGCTGATTGAGGCTGATAGCTGGCCGGCGGCCAGCGCGAAGTTGTCGCGGCAAGAAGCGACGTCGGTTCCGTAGGGGGCGACGGCGGCGCGGAGGTTGGCGGGGCAGCAATCGTAGACGCGGGCGCACAGGGTTGCGATATAGCTCTGGCCAAATTGATTGATCGCCACCGTCGCCGCGTCGGTACCGGCGTCCACCGCGTCGACGGGTGCGGCGCTGTCTGCTCCGCCGGTGCCAGACGCCCCGGCATCGACCAGCGGCGCGCTTGCTCCGCAGCCAATCGTCGCCCAAACAGCGACTGCGCAGAAAACAAATACTCCTGACGGTCTGACATTCATGTCCCGCTCCTGACGTGAGTGAACGCGGTCAACTCTGGTTCGTTGACCCGTTCACTGCACGTTCAGTGCCGCCGTCCCAGACGGGACCGGCTGGCCGCGCTAGAGGCTGACGATCTCGACCCAGTTCGATCCTTTGCCGGTGGGGTATTTCTGGACCAGCTTCAGCGCGCCGGTGGCCGGATCAATGTTGTAGGTCGAGATGGTCGCGGACTTTTCGCCGGTGACGACGATGTGTTTGCCGCTGGGATCGATGGCGAAGCCGCGCGGTTGTTTTTCGGTGGGCGTGTTCGACAGCCAGGTCAGCTTGCCCGTGGCCTTGTCCACGCTGAACGCCGTGAGGCTGCTGGTGGTGCGCTCGGCGGCGTAGAGAAACTTGCCGTCGGGGGTGAGGTGAAGATCGGAGGCCCAGATGTCTTTGGAGACGTCGCGTGGGGTTTGTCCCGGTACCGGCGGCAGGCGCGGCGCGCCCGGCACCAGCTTGGAGTCAGCCGGCAGAATGTTCGCCACGCTGACCTCGCTCAAAAGACCGCTCTTGGCGTCCAGAGACAGAGTGGTGACAGTGCCGACCATTTCGCTGAGCAGAAAAGCGAATTTGTTGTCCGGCGACATGATGATGTGGCGCGGGCCGCTGCCCATTTTCATCTGCACCGTGGCCGGCGTGTTGGCCGCCAGCTTTCCGGTTTTCTTGTCGAACCGAAATTGAAAGATCTGGTCCGATCCCAGGTGCGGCGCGAAGACCCATTGGTCCGTGTTGTCGGTGATGATCGAGTGCGCGTTGCGCGCGGTGGGAATCACCTGCAGCGGTGGCCCCACGTGGCCGTCCTTGCCGATCGGGTTGACGCTGACCAGGTTCGCGCCGTACGAAGCGCCCAGCAAAAAGCGTCCCGTCTTGTCGACGCGGATGTACGGGAAGCTTTCGGCCAGCGGACCGCTGGACAGCTTCTTCAATGCGCCGGTCTTGTGATCGATGCCGAAGGTGACCGCGGAGAACGGCTTGGAGCGAACGGCCGCGTAGAGAAAATGTTTGTCGGGGCTGACGCTCATGGGCATGACGGGTTTGCCGCCGGCTTCGAATTTTTCGCCGGGCTTCAGCGAGCCGTCGGATTCAAGGGTGTACATGCCGATGTTTCCGTCCTCGGCGTTCGAGACGTAGACGTAAGTGGCGGCCTGGGCAGTGCTGGTGAAGGCGATGACAGCAGACAAGACGATTCCTTTGGTCACGTTCATGGCTCCTCCGCCAAAGTTGGGCGGCGCACAGGATGCCACGAATGGTGTGTGGCTGGGTTGTCAACAAACAGACGGCGAAGAGGAAATTGGTCCAGTCTCTTCGCAGAGTCGTTCGCTAGGGAATGATCACTGGCGGCTTCGAGATCAGATTCAGGTTCAAGCCGCCCGGATAGTAATACGACGTGGCGAACCCGAACCCCGCCACCTGCAATCCGAGGCCACTGTCGTGGGTGGTGGTCAGGGTGTGCACGCCGCCGTTGCGGGCGCTGAGCTTGGCGCGCAGAAAACCCCAGTCGCCGCCGCCGATCGGGGTCGGCACGTCGGTGAGCGGCGCGCCGTCAAGCACCACCGTGGCGCCTCGAGGCACCAGAATGTCGGCGAAATTTTCCAGATAATCGGCTGGCGCCAGGAAGGTGTACTGCTTGCGGAACTGCTGCGGCGTCACCTCCATCGTCATTGACGGATCGCCTTGCGAATTGGTGGCATCCGTTCCCGGCATTTGCAGCGTGCCACCGACCATGAACGAGGCTACGGCGAACGGCTGGTCGCCGGTGACGATGAACGGCTGGTTCATCGTGCAGTGGTCCGCGGTGCTGACACATTCGGGGGCGGGCTGGCCGGTGGGCAGTGCGGGGATCTGGACGACGTCGCCGGCGTTCAGCGTGTCGGGCGCGTCGGCGGGCTTTCCTTCCGGGTAAGTCAGATGGGTGCCGTCGACGTTGCCGTAGATGCGCACCACGTGGCCGACGGCGTTGCCAAGGGGCGTGGTGGGCGGGACGACGATGTACGTCTTGCCCAGCACTTCGGACGGCAGCACCGTCTCTTCCATGTGGTCGGCGTTGGCCACCGAGTAGTCCGGTAGCTGCGCGATGGCGTTGAACGCGATCACCTGCACCGGATGATCGGCGTTGATCACCGACCCGCTGATGTCGGCGTTGCGCGTTTGCGGATACTGCGCCCAGGCGCCCACCAATTGCACGACGTCGCCGGCGTTCATCTGCACGGTGTAGATCTGCATCGGGTTCAACGCCGGGATGTCGCCGGTGATCGACGCGGCGATGCACGTTCCGAGATCGGTGGTCGGAAAGATCTCCACGCCACACTTGGGGCCCAGCTGCACCTTCACCGTGGTGTTGTCGGCGGTGGCGGTGATGGCCATGCCGCCCGGCACGCTGCCCCAGTCACTGCCTTCGTTCTTCGAGGCATAGGCGAAGACCCGGTAGTTGCCGGTCATCGCCGTCGCCGGCAGCAAGATCGACGCGTCCACGCTGGCCGACAGACAGCCGTCGCTGCCGGGATTTTCCGGGCACATCATCTTGGTGTACTGCAGGGGATTGAATTGCCAGGCCGTCACCGGCGCCGAGCTGACGACGTGATAGGCCCCGCCGTTCGCCCGCATCGACGATGTCAATCGCCCGCCCGACGTGTTGGCCAGCGAGAACTCCGGACCCTTCAGATCCATCATCCACGCCAGCAAAACGGTCTCCAATTTGCCGGGGCCGACGGTGACCTGTTTGTGAAAGCTGGCCGGGCCGTCGATGGTGACGGCGGCGTCAGCGGTGCCGCCGTTGGCGATGATGACGGCGGGATCAAATTCGGTCCACACCGGGTTGGCGGTGATGGTGGGCCAGAATTCGCAGCCGACGTAACTGTGGGCGCTGGCGGCTTGCGCGCAGGTGGCAGGCTGATTGTCGACCACGCCACCGCCGCCTGAGCCGCCGTTGTTGTTGACCGCGCCGCCGCCGCTGCCGGTGTTGCTGGTGCTGCCGCCGCTGCCGCCGCTGCCCGAACCGGGGCCACCGTTGCCGCTCCCGTCACCGCCTTGTTTCTTGATGCTGGCACAGCTCGCCGCGGTGGCCGTCAGAGCCAGTGCAACAAGAAAATACCGAACGCTGTTTGTCGTCATGGACGTTGCTCCCATCCTGACAGTTGCCCCGACTGTGATTGTGGCCGATGGCCGGGGCATCGAATGTTCATTTTCCATCTGTCCGGTGATAACTGTGCTTTACAGCCGGGCGAAATCCGCGATTTATTTTTCCCGCCCCGCGGCGCTTCGGGCACCATCAGCAGATGCGCATGGTAGGACGCGCGTTCCGAGTGGTTGCGATTGGTTTTCTCGCCTCTTGCTCGTCGAGCCCGAGCGGTACGATCGGCGGTGGCAGCGGGGGCAGCTCCGCCGGTCAGACCGGCAGCGGCGGTGCCGGAGGAACCGAGACGGGCGCCGGTTCGGGCGGGACGACGACGCCCACCGGCAGCGGCGGCGACAGCGGAAACGGCGGGTCGATCACCAGCGGCACCGATGGCGGCGCTGCGGGCGCCGGCGACGCCGCGATGCCGACCGGAGATGCCGCGATCGGCGACGGCGGCCCGGGCGTGGGCGGTCCCAGCCGCTGCGTCGGCGCCGGCCTCGCGCTGTGCGAAGACTTTGAAAATGGTCTGGACGCCACGCTGTGGAAGACCACCAAGAACGGCGACGGCACCGCCGTGGTCGACGACATGCACGCCGCGCGCGGAACCAAGGCGCTGCACGTGCGGACCGTCTCTGGCAGCGGCGTCGCCTATGTCACCGAGCGGATGTCTTTCCCGGCCACCAACAACATTCTTTACGCCCGCATGTTCTTGTACCTGGGCGATCCCATCACCACCGATGGCCACTTCAGCCTGGCGCAGGGCGCGGGCACCGGCACCGGCGCGGTGATTCGTTTTGGCGGCCAGTTCAAAGAGTTCGGCGTCGGCACCGATCAGGGCGCCTCCGGCGACTGGACCGATCACGACAGCAAGACGGTTCCGGCGCAGACCTGGATGTGCGTCGAGTTCGAGTTCAAGGGCGACAGCAACGAATTCCACGTCTGGCAGGACGACGTCGAGCGGACGGCGTTGCACTCGGGCGCAAACAAGCACAGCGGATTCACCATGCCGACCTTCAATTCACTGTGGTTCGGCTGGTGGATGTACAACGCCACCGAACCGCAAGACCTGTGGATCGACGAGATCGCCGTCGACTTCAAGCCAATCGGCTGCGCGAAATAACCTCAGCGCCAGTGCCGCTGTCCGGGAGGCCGGACCTCTCATTTGCCGGCGGCCACAGTGAGGCCCCTTGCAGCCGACGAAGGGCTTGCCCGCTATTGACCAATAGTCAATAAGCATGGTAGGCCGATGGTATCGTTTCGAGGAGGCCGCCGATGTGGGGTTATCGCGGGATCGTCATAGGCTGGTGCCGTTTTGCGAACCCGGGTGCAACCCGGCTGCTGTTGTCTGTCGTTTTGCTGGGCGGCTGCACGACCGCTGGAACGCGCGGTCAGGCGGGCGCCGGGGGCGAAAGCGGCGCGGGAGGCGCCTCCGGCCAGGGCGGAGCAGGCGGCAACCAGGGCGCCGGTGGCGGTGGGGCGTCGTCGGTTGATGGCGGTTTCCCGGCTGGCAGCGGAGGTGGCGTGGCACAGACCGATGCCGGCGGCACGGCACCCAACGCCGACGGCCCGAACTGCGGCCTCAGCACGTTCGCTCTTCAAAGCTTGCCGCCCGACGTGTTGATCGTCCTCGACAAATCCGCATCGATGAACGAGCCGGCCAAGGGACTGCTGGGCTGCTTGCTGTTTCAGTGCGAATCGAAATGGTCCGACATGACCATGGCGCTGAACAGCACGGTGATGGCCACTCAGGCCACGGTGAACTGGGGTTTGAAGCTGTTTCCCACCGACGACCTTTGCGGCGTCAGCGCCGATGTCGCCGCGCCGGTGGCAGCGAACAACGCCGCCATGGTCAACGCCGCCATCGCCGCCACCTCGCCCAGCGGGGACACGCCGACCCGGCTGGCCATCACCGGCGCCGGCCAATATCTGATGGGACTCGGCCGTCCGAACCCGCCTTACATCGTGCTGGCCACCGATGGTCTGCCCAACTGTGCGGCGGCCGGGCAACAGAATGGCGCCGACGACGCGGCGGCGATCATGGCGGTGACGGATGTGGCGGCCGCCGGGATCCCGGTGTTCGTCATCGGCGTGGGCACCGCCGGTGGCGGCGACGCGACCTTGAGCGCGATGGCCAAGGCGGGCGGCAAGCCGCGCGCCGCCGATCCCGCATATTACCCGGTGACCACGGCCGCTGATCTGTCGGCGGCGCTGGCCACCATCGGCGGCCAGTTCGCGTCGTGCACGCTGCCCATCAAGCAGCCGCCCGATCCCGACAACATCGCCGTCGACGCCGACGGCATGCGCGTCCCCAAGAGCGCCACCGACGGCTGGGCCTATGGGGCCGGCATGGCCACCATCGTATTGAATGGCTCGTGGTGCGCGAACTATCAAAGTGGGGCGATCAAGAACGTCGAGGCGATCTTCGGCTGTCCGGGGAAGATCATTCCTTAGCGGTCGCGCCTTTTACGCCCGCCGGCGCCTTCGGCGCGCCGCCCACGCCAGTACGCCCAACGCCACCAGCGGCAGAACCGAGTGGCGCGAACGACCGGTCACCGAGCAGGAGCTGCCGCTGGCGTTCGAACCGTGGGCGCTGGTCATGGCGGCGGCGTTGTGCTTGGCCAGGGCGGCGCTGATGGCGGCGCGGTTGTCGACGCTGATGCTGCCGTCGCTGTCCGGCGCGCGCGCGAAGCCCACCGTCGATCCGGGCAGGTCGTCCAGGTCGCCCCGATCGTAGGTCGGCTGCATCTGCGGGTTGCAGGTGGCGGGCGCGCCGGCGGCCACCGGGTAAACGATCTGGGCGCCGTCGTCGGTCTGCAGGCGAACCGGGGCGTGGCAGGTGTCGAACGCGCCGTCGCCGCACAGGATGGTGGCGGAGACCAGGTGGTTCGCCGAGACGTCGGGCAGATCGCCGCTGGTGATGAAGATCGGATCGGTGTTCATCTCGTCGGGCGAGATGAAGGTGGCCAGGCGGGTCAGCTTGCGGTGATTTTCAAACAGCGGCGCGAACTTCATCAGCGGGATGAACACCGCCTGGTTCAGATCGTCGGTCAGTTTCTTGGCGTCGAAGCTGCCGCCGGCGCCCCCGTCCGGGCCCGAGGACATGAAAGCGAACTTGTAAGGGTTTTGATAGTAGTCGGACTCGGTCACGCCCATCGCGGCAAGCTCGGGCGGCAGCGGCAGATCCTGCCGCAGCACCTGCAGCAGCGCACCTTGCGGCGTGAAGCCCATGCCGAACAGCCGCGTGAGATAGGCCCCCGGATTCGGCTGCGCTGCTAGTTCGGCGATAGCGGGGCTGATGTTGAACAGCGGTATCAGGCCGGCGGCATCCTGCGCGTCCTCGACGGCGAAGGCGTTGCCGCCGGCCTCGTCGGCCGCTTGCCCCAAGATCTGATCGTAATTCTTGCCGCCGTTGAACCAATCCAGCTTGGCGAAGTCGAGGCCGATCTCGGTGTAGTTGATGGGCACGGCGCGTCCGCCGCCCAGCACCCAGACGTTGATGCGCACGTCGGGCGTGGCGGCGATGGCGGTCAGCTTCAGCGGCAGGCAGCCTTCGTCGGCGCCGAAGCGCAGGATGATCGGCTGGATGGCGGTGCTGTCCTGGCCCTGGCGCAGGCGCAGCGCCACGAAGCTGCTCTGGGCGGCGACGTAGTCGGCGATGATGCGGCTGGCGTCGGTCGAGACGAAGTATCCGTTGGCTTTCAGCCACACCTCCAGCGCGGTCGGATCGTCCGACTTGATCACCGCCGAGTCGTAAGGCCCGACGTTGCCCCGGAACAGCACCTGGACGCTGGGGATAGTGACGGCGCTTCCGCTGCCGTCGGGCAGCGAGGTGTTGCCGGCGCTGGCCACCGACGAGCCGCCACAGGCTGGCAGAAAGCTGTCGTCGGTGCCGCCGCCGAATCCTTGGCAGCTTCCTTCGACGCTGAATTTGAGCTGATAGCGGGGACGGGTGGCCGGTTCCAGCCGATCGAACAGCACATCGTTGCCCACGTCCAAGGTCGGCGTCGCCGTCACCGGCACCACCCAGGAGAATTGATCGGCGGCGCCGGTATAGATGATCTGGATGTGCGCTTCGACCCGGCCGAGGCCGGTCTGCGGATCTTTGTCCAGGACGAAGAGGACATTCTCGGCCGACTGGGCGATGGGCAGCTGGCCGCCGCTGCCCGGGCGATCGCAGAAGAACCCACCACAGGCCTGGGCCGGGCGGCTGGCGCCGACGGTGATCAGAAGGAAGGCCGCCAGGAAATTCCACCAAGACGATATCGACCGTAAGCGATTCATCATTTGTGCGGGCGATGGCTGCAAACAATCGGCCAAGGTCGCAAGGCTGGGCGCCGGCAGATTCGACGTCGGCAAACCACCGGGCCCGTCGGAACATGACGCCGCTGTCGCGATCCGGTCGCGCGTTCGCTGGCTGGCGTCCTAACCTGGTCCCTCCGCCCGCGTCGCAAGTAGCCCGTGGGGAGACATGGCCGGCGAACAGTATGACATCATCATCATCATCGGGCGCGGGTGGCGGGACACCATCATGGGTAATGCCCTGCGCGTCGGCGACCACCTGAAAGAACGCCTGCTCGTCTAAGGTCGTTCAATCAGCGGCGCGCGCGGCGCCGAAAATGTTAAGACAGTGATCGTGAGCATCACGATCACTGACCTTGTCGCGCGCGACATTCGCCTGCCGACCTCGCGCAATCTGGATGGCTCCGACGCCATGAACCCGGACCCGGATTACTCGGCGGCCTACGTCGTCTTGCGAACCGATGCGCCGGGTCTGGAAGGACACGGCCTCACTTTCACCATCGGGCGCGGCAACGAACTGTGTGTGGCGGCGGCGCGGGCGTTGCGCCCATTTATCGTGGGAAAAACACTACAGTCGATCACCGACGATATGGCCGGATTCTGGCGCGCCATCACCGGTGACAGTCAGCTGCGCTGGGTGGGGCCGGAAAAAGGTGTCATTCATCTGGCCACGGCCGCGGTGGTGAACGCGGTTTGGGATCTGTGGGGCAAGGCGGCTGGCAAGCCAGTGTGGCGGCTGGTCTGCGAGATGACGCCCGAACAACAGATCGCCTGCATCGACTTTCGCTACATCGAGGACGCCCTCAACCGCGATGAAGCGCTGGCCATCCTGCGCGACAACGCCTCGACCCGCGCCGCGCGGATCGCTGAGATGCAGCGCGACGGTTATCCGACCTACACCACGTCGGCGGGCTGGCTGGGCTATCCCGACCACAAATTACGTCGACTGTGCCGCGAGCTTTCCCTGCGCGGCTGGCAACACTTCAAGATCAAGGTCGGCCGCAATCTGGAAGACGACATCCGCCGCTGTCGCACCATGCGCGAGGAGCTTGGCTGGAAGCGCAAGCTGATGATGGACGCCAACCAGGTTTGGGGCGTCGACGAAGCCATCGCCTGGATGAAGCGCCTGGCGGAATTTCAGCCCCACTTCATCGAAGAGCCCACCAGCCCCGACGATGTTCTCGGTCATGCCGCCATCGCCCGCGCCATCGCCCCCATCGCCGTGGCCACCGGCGAGATGTGCCAGAACCGGGTGATGTTCAAGCAGCTCCTGCAGGCCAAGGCCATCGGCTACTGTCAGATCGACAGTTGCCGCCTGGGTGGTGTCAACGAAGTGCTGGCGGTGTTACTGCTGGCGAAGAAATTCGGCGTTCCGGTTTGGCCGCACGCCGGCGGGGTGGGCTTGTGCGAATACGTCCAGCACCTGTCGATCATCGACTATGTCTGCGTCAGCGGCTCGCTGGACGATCGTCTGACTGAATACTCCGACCACCTGCACGATCTGTTCGTCGATCCGATCGTCACGCGCAACGGACGCTATATGCCGCCGGTCGCGGCCGGGTACAGCGCGACGATGAAACCGGACGAGCTGGACCGGTACGAATTCCCCGGCGGGCCGGCCTGGACCGGCGCCGCCGAGAATTGATCGTCCGGCTGGCTCTTACTGCGGCAGGACCCGGCGATAGAACAAGATGGCGTTCTTGAACATCACCTTGTCGCGCTGGGCCGGAGTCTTCGTCGCCAGGTAGTCCTCGGCGATCTTGACCTCTTCGGCCACCGTGCCGGCCAGCTTCACCACCGGCCAGTTGCTGCCCCAGATCAGCCGATCCTCGCCGAAGGCGGCCCACAGGGCGTCGAAGACGCCCTTGTAGCTCATCATGTCCTTGGGCGCGACCCACGGCATGCTCTCGTCGCCGGTGGCGTTAGCGGCGTCGAAGAACGCCGACCACTTGATGTAGATGTTCGGCTGCGCGGCCAGCGACGTGATATCGGCCACCCAGGTCGGAACGGGCATCGCCGCGTCGATCTTCGCGCCGGCCATGTGATCGATGATGATGCGAATCTTCGGGAAGGCTTTGGCCAGGGCCACGACCTGCGCTTTCGGGTTCGTCTCCGCCGGGGGCTGGCCGGCCGGTCTCGAGACGCGGCTGATGATGTCCAGGGTCATGCCGCGCTTTTGCACCTCGGCCAGATTGGCCATCTGGGTGGCGTCTGTCAGATCGATCGTCCCGCTCCACAGGTAGACGCGCAGGCCGGAGATCATCTTGCTGCGATCGATGCCGTCGGCGGTCATGCCCGAGGTGTTCAGATCCAGGTTGCGGATGAAGTCCTTCGACGTGATGTCCAGCTCGGCCGCGTAATTGAAGAATTGATCGTTGCCCTTGATCTGGCTGAGCACCCAGTCGGTGTCGTAGTTGCCGGTGGCGTCGTTGTTGCGCGGGCTGGCCTCGACGACATTCGAGAGGATGACGTTCTGGCCGGCGATTTCATCGGCGTACGCCGGTCCGCAGGTGGCTTTGGCCCCGGCGGCCATCGTGCACGTCTTCGGCAGGTAGTCCTTGTAGAGGGTGGCGTTGGTCGAGGCCGGCCACACCACGCCCGGGCGCGACGGCTGGAACTCGTGAACGTGGGTGTCCATGATCGGCAGCGTCTTGCCGGTCTTCAGCGCCTGGAGCGCCATCGTGGTCGGGCTCAGCGTGGTGGCCGGCGTGCCGGGCGGCAGCCGACGGTAAAAGAGGATGGCGTTGTCGAACATCACCTTGTCGCGCACACCGGTCGGCTGCGTCGCCAGATAGGCCTCGGCGATGGTGAGCTCTTCTTTGATGCTGTTGCCGAGGGGCATGCCCTGTGTGCCGCCGAGCTCGGAGACCGGATAGTTCGAGCCCCAGATCATGCGATCCGGACCGAAGGCCATGAACAGCGCATCGAAGATGGCCTTGTAGCTCATCATGTCCTTGGGCGCGGTCCACGGCATGCTCTCGTCACCCGAGGCGTTGGCGGAGTCGAAGAAGGCCGACCACTTTATGTAGATGTTCGGCTTCGCCGCCAGCGAGGTGATGTCCGCCATCCAGTTCGGATCCGGCATTGCCGCCGCGATCTTCGCCCCGGCCATGTGGTCGATGATGATGCGGATGTTCGGGAACATGGTGGCCAGGGCCACGACCTGCGCTTTCGGGTTCGTCTCCGCCGGCGGCTGGCCGACCGGTCTCGAAACGCGGCTGATGATCTCAAGCGTCAGCCCTTGCTTTTGCACCTCGGCCAGGTTGGCCATTTGAATGGCGTTCGTGAGGTCGATGGTTCCGCTCCACAGATAGACGCGAAGGCCGACGATCTTGTCGGCGTTCGGGTTGGTCATCGGATCGACCTTCAGGTACGCGGTCAGATTGGTGATGAAGTCGGCCGACGTGATGTCCAGCTGGGCGACGTACCAGGGAAAGAACGCCTGCGTCGCCGGCGTCGCCGCCACCTGCCCGAGCAGCCACTGCGTGTCGTCGTTCCACGGGCTGGCTTCGACGATGCCGCTGCCCAGAATGCCCAGCGGCTGGGCGATGCCCATGTACGTCGGGGGCAGGTAGTCCTTGAACAGAACCGTGTTGGTCGAGGCCGGCCAGGCGACGCCCGAACGCGAGGGCTGGAAAAGGTGGACGTGAACGTCGGCGATGGGTTTGGTCACGCCCATGGCTTTGTTCAGCAGATCCATCGTGTGCTGATCCAGCGTCCCGTTGGTGCCGCCGGTGCCGCCGCCGGTGCCGCCGGCACCGCCCGAACCGGCCGCGGGCGGCGAAGACGAGCTGCTGCAGGCCGCGACGCCGGCGCACGCCGCCAGCAGGCCGATGAACAACAACTGTGATCGACTATTTCTATGACGGTAGAGGGTATCCATGATTAGTCCTTTCGAACGGAGGGAAAGCGCTCTGGCGTCTCTCAACTGCCGAGGCGACGTCGCACCAAAGACGATCGGCCCGCGTTAAAAGCGGACCGACCGACACAGTGAGGTGCCCTCAGTACGCCGCAACGGCCCACTATAAATGTCAGTGTTTTCCGCGTTCGGTCCGACACTTGGTCCGGGACAAATTTGATTGGACCAGGCTACTGACGACGGTCGGTTTGACCACCGTTTGACGACTATCGGCTCGTCCGATGTTGCTGTGGCTAGACCAATATTTTTTGAAGCGCCAAAGGCGCTTTTGGCATTTGAACGATTTACCATCCTTGGCGGTACTTACACTCGGAACGAAACCATTAGCCCCTTGGAGGGCGACAAATGCAGGATCGGCGTCCTTGGTTTCTTGCTTTTCTGTTTTCAGTTTCCGCGGCGATCACCGGCGCCAGCTGCACCGGCAGCATTGATGGTCCGTCGCCAGGCGCGGGCACGCCGGCGGGCGGCAGTGCCAACAATCCGGGCGGTTCTTCCAGCGGCACCGGCAACAGCGGCGGTGGAATGAACATGCCGGGTACGGCGACGGCCGAGCCCGGGCGGGTGACGATGCGCCGCCTGAACCAGACGGAGTACGACAACACGGTCACCGATCTGCTGGGCACGCTCTCGCACCCAGCGGCCGCGTTCCTCAGCGACACGGTGGCCAACGGCTTCGACAACGACGGCGATCTGCTGACGCTATCGCCGGTGCGCTTGCAGCAGTACCAGCAGGCCGCCGCCAGCCTGGCAACCGAGGCATTGTCGGGCACCCTGCGTACGCGCAACTTGACCTGCGATCCGACGGCCGGCGACACCTGCGTGCGGACGTTCGTGACCACAATGGGTGAGCGCGCGTACCGGCGCCCCCTGACCGACGACGAGATCAATCGCTATCTCACGCTGGCCGGCAAGGTGCGCACAGCGGGAGGAATGCCAGATGATGTCATCAACGCCGCCCTGCAGGCGATGCTGGTGTCGCCGAGCTTTCTGTTTCGGCCGGAGTTCGATCCCGATCCGACGTCGCTGACGGCCCACGCGTTGTCGCCGTACGAGCTGGCATCACGTCTGTCGTACCTGGTTTACGAGAGTATGCCGGACGACCCCCTCTACAGCGCTGCCAAGGCCGGCCAGTTAACGGCGGTCAAAGATATTCAAACCCAGCTGCAGCGGATGCTGATGGATCCGCGGTCACGGCTCTCGCAGAGCTACGCGGAGCAGTGGCTGGGCGTGCGGAACGTAGACAGCGCGCAACCCGACAAGACGTTGTACCCGACGTTCAGCGCGGCACTGGGCACCTCCATGAAAAAAGAGGTCGATCTCTACTTCGACGAGTTCGTGCGCCAGAACCTGCCCGTCGATCAACTGCTGACTTCGAACTTCACGTACCTCGACGACAGCCTGGCCGCCCACTACGGCGTGCCGGCGGTGGGGAGCACCACCGATCTCATGCGGGTCACGCTGTCGACGCCGCAGCGGGGCGGCCTTTGGGGCATGGGCGCCTTGCTGGTCGCCACGTCGCGCGGCAACCGCACGTCGCCGGTGTCGCGCGGCCGGTTCACGCTGGACGCGCTGATGTGCGCCCCGCCGCCACCACCGCCGGCCAACGTTCAGCCACCGTCCGACGCCACCATCACAGCCACCGACGAGAGGACGTTCCTGGCCATGCACCGGAGCGACCCGACGTGCGCGGCTTGCCACAGCTTGATGGATCCCATCGGCCTGGCGCTGGAGAACTACGACGCCATCGGCAAGTGGCGCGACGCCGACCACGGCCAGAAGATCGACGCCAGCGGGATGTTGCCCGACGGGACGAACATCGACGGGCGGGCCGCGCTGGAAGCGGCGCTGGCCAAGGACACGCGTATGCCGTCGTGCATCGCCAGCAATCTGCTCGAGTACAGCCTGGGTCGCCACCTGACCGACAATGATCAGCCCTACGTCAAACAGGTGGCCAAGGCGCCGGCCGGCGGTAAGCCGGGCGTGCGCGATCTGCTGATGAACGTGGTGGCCAGCGACGCGTTCCGGATGCGTCAGGGCGAACCGGTCGCCATGGGAGGGAAACAATGACCCGGCATCTCACGCGCGCGCAACTCGCCTTGCAGGCTCAGCAGGCTCAGATCGATCCGAGAGATCGCGCGCGCGACCTGATATTTGACCAGAAGGCCCTGGCGTCGCAGCGCAAGGAGCGGGAGCGCGGCGGGGCGGTGCCGCGCCGCAAGTTCCTGGCCAGCGCCGCCGCTGTGGTCGGATTGCCCTGGCTGGAGACGTTCGCCGGGCGTGATCGCAAGGCGCAGGCGGCTGGCAAGGCCATTCGCCTGGTCGCTTGGCACACCTCGACCGGGTACTTTGCCAAGACGTGGTGGCCGTCGACGGTCGGAGCGAATTACATGCCCAGCACGGCGCTGATGCCGATCGCCAGCCTGCAAAAGAAGATGCTGGTTTTGGGTGGTATCCAAAACAACGACGCCTCCGCGGTCTTCGGGTCGCATGGTTGGGGCCCCGCCGGGATGTTGACGGCGGTCAAAGGGGCAGCGCCATCGCCGGTCAAGGTCGGGATCTCCGTCGATCAGGCGTTCGCGCAGTCGCTGCCGGCGGGAACCACCCGCATTCCAAGTGGCATTCAGCTTGGCATCACCAATCGGATGTACGCCGACGTTGGCCCCGTCCCGGCCATCTACAACGGTTGCATCTCCTGGGCGACGGCCACTCAGCCGTTGCAGCCGGTGATCCAGCCGGGCGTGGTGTTCGATCAGATATTCATGGGGGCCAGCACGGACGCTTCCGCTGCCGATAGCATGCGCCGGAAGGCCATCTCCACCAGCGTCCTCGACCATGTGCTCGACGAAGCGACGTCGCTTCGAACGCGGCTAGCCACCACCGATCGCGGCAAGCTGGACGAATACATGACGGGCGTGCGTTCCGTCGAGACGCAGATCCAGGCGGCGACGGCACCGATGTGCTCGGCGATGGGAATGACCAGGCCGAACAACACGGGGTATGACTGGCCGACCCAGACGAAAGTCAGTTGCGATGTGATGGCGCTGGCGCTGCAGTGCGACGCCACGCGATCGATCTCGTTCATGCTGGGGAACGGCGGCTCGTCGTGCGCGCCCAGCTTCCCGTGGCTGGGGATCAGCGGCGATCACCACGGCCTGGCGCACGCGCAGGACGCAAACGCGCTGCCGAAGATCGACGCCTGGCACGTGTCCCAGTTGGCGTACTTCTGTCAGAAGCTGGACGCCGTCGATGAGGGTGGGTCGTCCATCCTGGACAACAGCCTGGTTTTCATGTCCAGCGAGATCATGAATGGCATCGCCCACGATCAGGACAACAAGGGCATCCTTCTGCTGGGAAGCGCCGGGGGCAAGTTCAACACCGGCCAGTACATGCAGTTCGCCGACAAGCCGCCGCAGGCGAACCTGTTCGTAACCATGTTGAACGCGCTGGGCGTTCCGGTGACGACGTTCGGCACCGCCGGCAAGGCAACCCTGCCGGGACTGCTCGTCTAGCGGCGGCCCAACGGCGGCGCGCGAGGCGCTCGATATCCCGCTAGACGCGGGCGAAGAGCGCGTTCGCCGCGGTCGGGTTCTGCTTGCACTCCAGCAACGCCCGCAGCATCAGCGGCACGACGATGGTCGCGTCTGATTCGATGACGAACATCGGGGTCTCGGCGGTCAGCTTGTCCCAGGTGATCTTCTCGTTCGGCGTGGCGCCCGAGTACGAACCGTACGACGTCGTCGAGTCGGAGATCTGACAGAAGTACGCCCATGGCTTCACCGGCTGCTCAAGGTCGTACTTGATCGACGGGACCACGCAGATGGGGAAATCGCCGGCGATGCCGCCGCCGATCTGGAAGAAGCCGACGCCCGCGCCCCCCGATAGCTCGCGGTACTGATCGTAGAAGGCGGCCATGTACTCGATGCCGGACCGGGCGATGGTGGCCTCGCAGTCGCCGTGCTTGACGTGCGACGCGAAGATGTTACCGAAGGTCGAGTCTTCATAGCCGGGCACCACGATCGGCAGCTTGGCCTGGGCCGCCGCCAGCAGCCAGCATTCGTCGGCGTTGCCCTGGTGCAGGTCGGGACCGACGGTCTCGATCAGCTCGTAAAAGTACTCGTGCCAGAAGCGGCGCTGGCGCTGCTGGGACGCTTTCATCCACATCGGGACGATGAATTTTTCGACGGCGCGGAAGGCCTCGTCCTCGGGGATGCTGGTGTCGGTCACTCGGCGCATGCGGTCGTTCAGGATGCGCGTGTCGTCTTGCTTGGTGAAGTATCGATACTCGGGAAAGTCTTTGTAATGGTCGTGAGCCACCAACCGGAACAGCGACTCCTCCAGATTGGCGCCGGTCACTGACAGGCCGTGAATCAACCCGGCCCGAATGGCCGGGGCCAGCGTGATGCCCAGCTGCGCGGAAGACATCGCGCCGGCGACCGCCCAGAACATGCGCCCACCGCGTTCGATGTGGCGCCAGTAAGCGCAGAGCGCGTCGCGCGTGGCCCTTGCGTTGAAGTTTTTGTAGTTCTTGACGACCAGCTCAAGAATCGGCAGCTCTGCGGGCATGGTGCTTTTTCCTAACACGCGCAGCGACT